>JAJYJA010000042.1 GCA_021789795.1 Deltaproteobacteria bacterium
TGCTTAGCCATCGGCTACCTTTTTGCGAGATCATCAATCGTAGATCAATACCGTATAGCGGGCCAGCAACTCCTCGGTCTCCTCGTCCAGCAGGTCGGCCACCTCGTGGAGATGGAACTCGTGGCCGCAACGGGTGCAGCGCATCCGAAGCCGCCGGCAGGAACGGGCCACCTCCAGAATCCCCTGGCACTTCTTGCATTGCATGGCCATCAGGCTACCCCAACAGCTCGGCGCGGGTAAAAATGGCGGTCAGCGGGCAACCCGCCGCGGCCAGGGCCTCGGCCCCGCCCTCCTGACGATCGACCACGGCAATCACCATCCCCACCCGGTAGCCCTGCCTTTCCACCCGCTCGATCACCTTGAGCAAGGTGCCGCCGGTGGTGACCACGTCCTCGACCAGGGCCACCCTGGCGCCGGCCGGGATGTTGCCCTGGCCCTCGATATAGGCCTCGGTGCCGTGCTTCTTAGACTCCTTACGGACGATGAAGGCCGGGAGGGGTTGGCCCTCCAGGAAGCTGACCAGGGAGACGGCGGTGACCAGCGGGTCGGCGCCCAGGGTCATGCCGCCCACCGCGCCGATCGGCTCGGGACAGTCGCGGATGGCCTTAAAGATCAGCCTGCCGCACAGGTAGCCACCCTCGGCGTCCAGGGTGGTCTGCTTGCCATCCACGTAAAAGTCCGACTCGCGGCCCGAGGTCAACTTGAAGCTGCCCTGGCGGTACGATTTCTTAAGCAGAATCTCTTTTAAACGCTGACGTTCAGAGGTCATAGGATTGTAATCGAAAAGAGGAGGCCAAGGGGTGGCGCGTAGCGCGCAACCTGGTTATAATCTGGCAAAATAATTTAAGATATTCGCTTTTTTGTCAATCTTAGGGACGAGTTGTCCGTCCCTTGAACTCATCGCCACCATCGCCCCTGGCCCGTGACCGGCCAAGACGCAGTCGGAGTGGACCACGACGGCGATCACCACCGCCCCGGTCTTGTAGATCCGGCCGTAGGAGGCGTCGGCGTCAATGATCGCCACCAGATCGCCCAGGCGCAGATCGTCCAAGCCGTACTCCTCCACCGTGGGCCGGTCGAAGAGCTGGATGTCGTAATCGCCGCTGTGGCTGTGGCTGGCGCCGATCCCTGAGCCCATGATCCTGGCCGGCACGGTGTGGGTCACCCCCACCTCCAGACGTCCGTCCCTGGTCTTTTTTAAGTTGAGCAACGCCAACAGGCCGGGGTCGAGGTTCATGATCCGAAGGCCGGGGAAGGCCAAGGCCTTTAGTCCGCAGCCGTAGGCCTGGATCTGAATTTTATCGCCGATCACCAGTTGCTCCAAGACCTCGGGGGCAAAATCGACCAGCACGTGCTCGATGCCGCCGTGCTTGCCGGTAACCCGCCCCCTCTTGCCCTTGGCCTCGCCCGAGACTACGGTGGCGAGGTTACCGACGCAGGAGAACTGGTTTAAAGCCCGGTTCGGCCCCGGCTGGCCGCCGATGTCCTTGAAGTTGCTGATGCTCACCCCCGGCTCGACGTGATCGGCAAACCAGCCGCCCGCCAGGTCGCCAATCCTTAAGTTATAGGTGATGCCGCCCACCCCCGGATAGATCTCCGGGATGCCGTCCGGTGACACCCGGTAAGGGTTGATCCCGCCAAGCGGCGAGGTGATCTCGCCAATCACCGACTGGCGAATGAGCTTGTCCTGGTTGGTTTTGAGCACCATTTTCACCTATATTTCCAGTTCGCATTCAAAAATACTCTATTCAGAGTCGTTCCGAATGGTTGCGGGGGAAATATGCTTTTTTTGAATCACAACCGCCCGACAAATTCCCGACCAACGGCGGGGCATTATAACGGCAAGCGAGGGGATGAACAATCTTTTTCGCCCGCGCCGCGGGATTGAAATAGGCAACCCGTCCGATTTATCGTTTAACCGCTGCCGTTCGTTTTTCCGGAATATAGTCCAGATTTACGGAAATTTATCCCCGGCAAGGCCGAACCGACAAGCTACTTGTTAAAGTATTAACTCTCTAATATCAATATGTTAAATTTTATTTTGGGAAAAATAAACATCAGGCACCATTTGTGCATTAACAAAAAATCAGGCTCTAACTTAATCAAGAGGCGTCACTGACCGCCTCAACCGAGAAACTAAAGTGGGGGGAGGAACAAAAGATGAAGAGGGCTATCGCCTTGGGGCTAATGATGATGGGGGGCATACTGGGGGCGGCGGACGGCGCCCAGGCCACGCTCATCACCATCGGCACCGCCGGCTACAACGGAGCCAGCTACAACCTGATCTGGGAAAACGACCACAACGGACGCTCGCTGGTCTGGCTGGACTACACCAACGCCCCCACCCTCTGGTTCTATCAGAATCTCTGGGCCGCCAGCCTAAACGGAACTGGGGTACTGAGCTATGACTTGAAGCCTGGCTACCACGTCGATTGGGGTGCCAACCCCTGGCGGCTGCCGACCACGGTGGACGATTCCCAGGCCTACGCCAGCAACAACAGCCTACCCAGCGACTTCTGGTACAGCGGGGCTTACTCCCTGGGCTTCAACAATCAGACCTCGGAGTTGGGCCACCTGTTCTACGGGGAATTGGGCAACAAGGGCTACACCTCCACCAGCGGGGCATACCCCCAACCCGGCTGGGGGCTGACCAGCGTCGGCGACTTCGCCCACCTCACCGACTCCTGGTATTGGTCGGCGACTGAGTATGGCGGCTACCTGGCAAACGCCTGGGATTTCATCATTGGTTACGGCTACCAACTCGACATCAACAAAAACTACTTCAGTTACGGACTGGCCGTCCGTTCCGGGGAGGTAAGCTACGACCAGAACCCCGTCCCGACCCCGGAACCAGGCACCATGCTGCTCCTGGGCACCGGTCTGATCGGTCTGGCCACCGTGGGCCGCCGGCGCCGGGCGTCCTGACATCCCACCCCCGCCTCAGCCCTTCCTGGCCTCGCCGGCCAGACGCACGATGATGGCGTTGGCCTGGGAAAGCCGGGTGGCCAGGGTCTTGAACAGGTGGCTCGACACCTCCGGGTATTTCAGGATGATCTCGCTCAACTTGTCGCCTGGATAGCGCTTGACCACCGACCGGCCCTTGGAGACGATGCTCGCCGAGCGCACCTCGCCGGTGACGGCCGACATCTCGCCGAAATAGTCGCCGGGTTGCACGATCTCGGCGATCTTCTTGCCGTCCCGCACCACCAGCAACGCCCCCTGGATGAGCTTGAAAAAATCGATGTCCCGGTTGCCCTGACGGATGATGTAGTCGCCTTCCTGGTAGTGCTCCTGGTCGGGGTTGACCAGGTAGGCGGGCAGGCTCTCGGCGCTGATCACCGTCTTCTTCAACACCTCCTCGATGCTGGTGTCGCCGCTGACCACCTTGTTGATCCCGGCGTTGCGCAGCGGGGTCATGCCCTCCTGGATGGCGACCTTGCGCAACTGATCCTCCGGCACCCGGGCGTTGATCGCCTTGGACACCTCGTCCGTCACCTCCATCAACTCAAAGAGCCCCACCCGGCCCTTGTAGCCGCCGCCGTTGCACAGCGAGCAGCCCTTGGGGCCGTGCAGCACCAAGCCCTCCAGTTGCGACTCCTTGAATCCCATCGCCAGCAACTCGTTAGGCGAGTAGGAGCAGGGCACCACCGTCTTGCACTCCCGGCAGAGGCGGCGGGCCAGGCGCTGGGATTGCACCATGGTCACCGCCGAGGCGATCATGAAGGGCGGAATGCCGATATCCACCAGCCGGCCGATGGTGGCCGGGCAGTCGTTGGTGTGCAGGGTGGAGAACACCAGATGCCCGGTCATGGCCGCCTTGATGGCGATCTCGGCGGTCTCCATGTCCCGGATCTCGCCCACCATGATGATGTCCGGGTCCTGGCGCAGAAAGGCCTTGAGCGCCGCCGCGAAGGTCATGCCCACCTCGTTACGCACGTTGACCTGGTTGATGCCCTTGAAGTTGAACTCCACCGGGTCCTCGGCGGTCAGGATCTTGGTGCCCTCGTCGTTTAGCGAATTCAGGATCGAGTACAGGGTGACGGTCTTGCCGCTGCCGGTGGGCCCAGTCACCAAGAGCAGCCCTTGTGGCCGGTTGATGCAACGCTTGATGGTCTCAAAGGTCTTGGTCTCAAAGCCGAGCTTGGTGAGATCGACGTTGAGCGAACTCTTGTCCAGAATCCGCATGACGATCCCCTCGCCGTACAGGGTGGGCAGGGTCGAGACCCGGAAGTCCACCGCCCGGTTCCTGGTGAGCCGGATGCGGATACGGCCGTCCTGAGGCACTCGGCGCTCGGTGATGTCCAGGGCCGCCAGGATCTTGATCCGCGAAATAAGCGCGTTTTTGATGTTGAGCGGCAGGTTCATGGAGCGGTACAAGGTGCCGTCCAAGCGATACCGCACCTGGAGGTTCTTCTCGTAAGGCTCGATGTGGATATCGCTCACCCCGTCCTTGATCGCCTTGATCAGGATGCCGTTGACCAGCTTGATGATCGGGGCGTCGGAGGCGGAGTACTGATCGCCCATCGCCTCGCCGCCCTCCTCGCTCTCCAGGTCGTAACTCTCCGCCGCCTCCGAGGCCAGGGCGCCGAAGTCGTCGATGCTGGTGAGCTGGCCCTCGTCCTCCTCGGGCTTCTCCACCTCGCCGCCCTTGGTCAGTTCGGCATACTCCTCGTCGCTGATCTTGTAGTATTTCCGGTAGGCATCGACGATGTCCCGCTCCATGGAGATACTGACCGCGAGCGCCATCTTGACGTCGGCCTGCAGGTTCTCCACCGCGCTGGTGTCGGTGGGCTCGGACATGGTGACGTGGAGGGTCTTGCCCGCGGTGCGCAGAGGGAAGGCCATGTACTTGCGGGCCACGGCGTAGGGCATGAGGGCCAGGACATCCTTGCTGGGCGGCTCGTCCCGGATGCTGACGGCGGGGAAGTTCTGCACCCGGCTTAGGACGTTGAGGATGGTGTTCTCCTCAATGTAGCCCAGGCGGATCAGGATATTGCCCAGCCGCCCGCCGGACTTCTTCTGGAAGGCCAGGGCCTCCTCAAGCTGATTGGTGGTGATCAGGCCCTCCTTGCGGAGGATCTCGCCGATCTTCAGCTTGCCGGCCCCGGATTGATCCTTTACCGAGGCCCGGAGGCTAGATTGATCGGAGGCTTTGGAGACGGGAGCGACCATATATCGTAGGCAGGGGGAAGAGGCGGCAACTACTTTAAGGTTGGGAAACCGCCGGGGGGCGGAGGGACATTGCCCGGCCCTTAGGCGGTTGATCGGACGGCCTCCGCCTCATAAGCAGGCCGACTTGCGGCGCGCCAAGGCCCAGGCGGTTGCCGGAATCTCAGTCACCCAGACAGATGCCGATCTCCCGGGCGGTGAGGATCTTGTCGTCGTTTAAGTCCACCTTCTTCCGGCGGCGGGTCGCCTCCTCCAGGGTGACCTTCTGCATCTCGCCGTTGACCAGGGCCACCATGTGGCCGAAGAGGCCCTCATCGACCATGCGGACGGCGGCGGCCCCAAAACGCAGGGCCAGCAGACGGTCGAAGGTGGTGGGCGAACCGCCCCGCTGGAGGTGGCCCAAGACCAGGGAGCGGGTATCCTTTTCGGTGATCCTCCGCACCTCCTTGGCCACCCAGTCGCCGATGCCGCCCAGGAGCACCTCCTGCCGGCCGACCTCGCACTGGTTGTCCCGGCAGACCACCCCCGAATCCTTGGCGGTGGCGCCCTCGGCCACCACCACGATGGCGTAGTGCTTGCCGTGCAGCTCGTTATCCTCGATCTTCTGGCGCACCGAGTCCATATCGAAGGGGATCTCGGGAATCAAGATCACGTCGGCGCCCCCGGAGATCCCGGAATTTAAGGCGATCCAGCCCGACTCCCGGCCCATGACCTCCACCACCATCACCCGGTCATGGGACTTGGCGGTGGAATGCAGCTTGTCGATGGCCTCGGTGGCGGTGGAGACGGCGGTGTCAAAGCCAAAGGTGAGCTGGGTGGCGAACAGGTCGTTATCGATGGTCTTGGGCACCCCGACCACCGGCATCCCCTTCTCCTCGTAAAAACGCCGGGCGATGTCCAGGCTGCCGTCGCCGCCCACCGCGATATGGCAAGAAAATCCCATCCGGTTGAAATTCTTCATAATCAAATCCGAGATATCGACAATCTGCATCTCACCGGCCAGATTCTTCACCGGCATGGCAAAGGGGTTGCCCTTGTTGGTGGAGCCCAGAATGGTGCCGCCCAGGGAGGTGATATCCTCGACTATCTTCGGGGTCAGGGGCATCATCTCCTGGGGATCGATCAAGCCCTTGTAGCCGCCCCGGCTGCCATAGACCTCCCAGCCCCGGGCCTGGGCCGACATCACCACCGCGTAGATCACCGCATTTAAACCCGGGGCATCGCCGCCGCCGGTGGAAATCACGATCTTCTTCATACCCACCTCGCATAATGTTTGAGATAACACCATGTTCCCGGCCCCTTGCCGAGTGGAACCATTATGTCACAGTCCACAAAACGCTGTCTATAAAAATGTTCCCGTCCCTGACCTGAACCGGTATTCAAAATACGGGCCCCTGGGTGAAATTCCCCATCCGCCGGCAAGACCAGAGGAAAACAATCGGCAAAATTACCCACCACGGGGGGAAAAAACCTCTAAGACCACCTAATAATCAAGAAAAAAGTTAACGATATGAGCCTAATAAACAAAATTAAGTATCTGCTGAAAGGTTGGCACACTACCTGCTTTTACAAAAAGCAACAAGTTACCATCAGCAAATAAACAACAAACCAAACAACGGAGGTAAAAGATGAACACTTTATTGAGAGCTGCCTTGGCAATGTCTGGAATTTTTGTCGTCTGTTATCCTATCATGATGTTTTTGCTTAATACGATCATGAACAAAATCGAATCCAAAGGAACCGTGTGATCATTAACCAATTCCTGCAACCTGAACGACCCCTCACCTAACCTCCACAACAATAACAAACCCGCCGATCTATCAACAGTTGTGTCTAGTTGATTGACCGGCGGGTTTGTTATTTGCCCGCCGCCTCACCCTTATCTGGCTGCTATTGTACGCATATACTCGTCCCATTCCAGGGGCAGCATGGTTTTTTTCTTGTTGTTGCAGTCCTTGCAGGCCGGAACAAGGTTACCCTTGACGCTCTTCCCCCCCCGCCCCAGGGGCACCAAGTGATCCATGGTCAACTCCTGGGGGTGGTGCCGCTGGCCGCAATAGTGGCAAAGGCCCGGCCCGATCTTCCGCCGCCACCAGGCGCTTTGCCGCAGCAGCCTGGCCTTGTGCCGCTCCCGGCGGATGTCGGCCTCGTCCACCCCGGAAAAATCGAGATAATCAGTCACCGGCCAGCTCCCCCGCGAGCAAGGCCCGCGCCTTGCCGACCAGATAGAGCGAACCGGCGACGCAGATCAGCTCCCCCGCCCCCGCCAGACCGTAAGCCAGGGACAAGGCCTCCTCGACCCCAGGGGCCGCCACCGCCCGCTCACGGAGCGCCTCGGGCAGCGCCAGGCGCAACTGCTCCGGGGTCGCCGAGCGCAGGGATTCGGGCCTAGTGAGGACGATCCGCTGGCAGTGGCCGGCCATGGCCGCAAGGCAGGCGGCAAAGTCCTTGTCCGCCATCGAGGCCCAAACCACGATCAGCCGCCGGTCGGCGAAATCCGCCCCCAGGGCCGCGAGCAGCGACTCCACCCCGGCGGGGTTGTGCGCCCCGTCCAGCAACACGTCCCGTTTCCTCCCCCGCCAGGTAAGGCCCGGAAAGTACTCCAGCCGGCCCGGCCAGCACACCTGGAGCAGGCCCTCCCGCGCCACCTGGCAATCCAGGCCCCGCCCCGTCTCCAGCAGCTCCAGGGCCGCCAGGGCCAAGGCGGCGTTTTCCACCTGATGAGCCCCCCGCAGGGCCAGGGAGAGCCCTGGGCACCGGGCCTTGAGCCCCGCATAGACCAACCCCGCGCCCGGCTCCTCCTCGAGCCGGAAATCCCGGCCCAGGAGAAACAGCGGCGCCCCCCGCCCCGCCGCAGTCTCGCCGATAACCTGGCCTGCTGACGGCCCGCGCGCCCCGGAGACCACCGGCACTCCCGGCTTGATGATCCCCGCCTTCTCGCCGGCAATGGCGGCGCGGGTGGCGCCAAGATAGGCCTGGTGATCCAGTTCCACGTTGGTGATCACCGCCACCCGTGGGGTGACGATGTTGGTGGCGTCCAGACGCCCGCCCATCCCGGTCTCCAGGATCGCATAATCAACCTCCCGCTCGGCGAACCAGAGCAGGGCCAGGGCGGTGGTGAACTCAAAGTAGGTGATCTGCTCGCCGGCCAACACCTCGACGATGCGGCGGGCGTGGCGGACGAAATCCTCCTGGCCGATATAGTCGCCGTTGATCCTAAACCGCTCCCGCACCGAGCTTAAGTGGGGCGAGGTGTAGCAGCCCACCCGGAATCCGGCCCGCACCAGGAGCGCGAGCAGGGTGGCGGCCACCGAGCCCTTGCCGTTGGTGCCGGCCAGGTGGATGTAGGCCAGCCGGCGGTGGGGTGCCCCCAGCCGCTCCATGAACCTGGTCATGCTCTCCAGGCCCAGCTTGATCTTGAACATTTGCAGCGAGTCGAGAAGGCTTAGGGCCTCGGGGTAGTTCACGGGCCAATGACCTCCATCTGGGCGTAATCCAAGTGGATGCTCTTTGAGCCGTGCCGGTCGAAAAAGACCAGCGCCACCCGGGGCCCGCTCATCCCCGTGACCCGGCCCTCGCCGAAAAAGGGATGCCGCACCCGGCTGCCGGTCAGGTCCGAGCGGGAGAAGAGCTGCTTGCGCCCCGCCGCCGTCCGGGGGGAAAAAACACGGGGCGCGGCCAGGTGCCCGCCAACGCTGATGGTAAATCCCGGCGGCATCTCCTCCAGGAAGCGGGAGATCAGGGTAGGCTCGCCAAACCGCCCGGACTGGACAATCTCCCGGGGATAGACCAGATACAGGCCGCGCCGGGCCCGGGTGGCGGCGACGTAGAGCAGCCGGCGCTCCTCCTCGATCTCCTCCCGCCGCTCGGCCAAGGCGGAAGGGAATTTCCCCTCCACGAGATGGATGATGAACACGTAATCCCACTCCAGGCCCTTGGCCGAATGGACGGTGGAGAGCACCAGCCGGCCATCCCCGCCCGCCGAATGCGGGTCGCCCCCGGTCTCGGGCGGTTCGAGGGCGGTGTCGTTTAAAAATTCCGCCACCGTCTGATAGCCCGCGACGATCTCTTGCAGTTGCTCCAGATCGTAAACGCGGGTGGGGTGATCGTCTAGGTAGAGCCGCTCGAAGACCGGCTGGTAGTAACGCCTCGCCGCCTTGAACTGGGCCAGCGGCGTCTCCTGCTCCCTAATCCGGGTCAGGGCCGCGACCAGTTCCGAAAGCCCCTGCCGCCAGCCCTTGCCGGCGGGATAGGCGGCCAGGGCGGCGAGCGGGTCGTCACTGGCCCGAAGGGCGGCAAGCATCGCCTGGGCCGTCTTGGGCCCTACCTTGTCGATGAAGAGCAAGATCCGGTTCCAGGCCAGGTTGTCCTGGGGGTTGAAGATCACCCGCAACAGGGAGACGACATCCTTGATGTGGGCCGATTCGGTGAGCTTCAAGCCGCCGCGTTTCTCGAAGGCCAGCTGGCGGCCAGTCAGCTCCAGCTCCAGCTTGTAGGAGTGGAAGCCGGCCCGGAACAACACCGCGATCTGGTCCGGCGGGGTGCCGTCCTTGATCAACTCGGCGATGTTGTCCGCCACATAGACGGCCTGGTCGGATTCGTTGCGGGCCGCGTACACCAGGGGCTTCTTGCCCCCGTCGATGGAGGAGAACAGCTTCTTGGCGTACCGCTCCGCCGCCCGTTCGATGATGGCGTTGGTCAGGGAGAGGATGGGCTGGGTGCTGCGGTAGTTCTCCTCCAGCCTGATCAATCTGGCCTCGGGGTAGAGGGCCGGGAAATCCATGATGTTTCTGAAATCCGCCCCCCGGAAGGAGTAGATCGACTGGGCGTCGTCGCCCACCACCATGACGTTTCGATGCGGGGCGGCGATCAGGCGGACGATCTCGGCCTGCACCGGATTGGTGTCCTGGTACTCGTCCACCATCACGTGCGAGAAACGGGCGGCGATCTCCCGCCCCGCCTCGGGCAGGGAGAGCACCCGGCGCAGGTTGACCAGCAGGTCGTCGTAGTCCATCAGGTTGTGCTCGCGCTTGAAGCGGGCGTAGTCCTGGCCGATCTGCTCAATCGCGCCCGCGAACTCGGCCAGGTGCCCGTAACGTTCCTCCAGCACCTCGGCCAAGGTCTGACGCTTGTTGACCATCTGACTTAGGATGGTCACGATCAGCCGCTTGGAGGGGAAACGGCGGTCGCCCTCCCCCCGGTCGAGCGAGGCCTTGAGCAGGTTGACGATGCCCTCGGAGTCGGGGCGATCCAAGATGGTGAAGTTGGAGCTGTAGCCGAGCAGGTGCCCGAAACGGCGGAGCAGGGAACTGGCCACGGCGTGGAAGGTGCCGCCGGTCACCCGGTGGCAGCCCGCCCCCAGGAGCAGCCCCGCCCGGTTAAGCATCTCCTGGGCCGCCTTGCGGGTGAAGGTGAGCAGCAGGATGCGCTCCGGCGTCACCCCCTGGCCGATCAGATAGGCCACCCTACAGACCAGGGTGCGGGTCTTGCCGCTGCCCGCCCCGGCGATGACCAGTACCGGCCCCTCGGTGGTGGTGACCGCCTCCCGCTGGGCCGGGTTCAAACCCTTAAGGAACTCCGCCGGGGACTCGAGCCCGGGGGGAGGACTGGCGTCTGGGCCAAAGAGTGACTGTTGCATGGCCGGTCTATACCACAGAGCCGGGCGGCCCGCAACCGCAGCGCCCCAGGCGACGCCAGGCCCGAGCCGGCACTTTTCTGGCCCGAGCCGCAACTATCAGTTGACAAGCGCATCCCTTTGTCATAGCAATTGATTTCCGGCACCAAACGCGCCAATCCCATCCATCTTAACCTTGGAGCCTGCCATGCAAGAGATTCAGATGATCAGGAATATCGGTTTGTTTGGACACAGCAAATGCGGCAAGACCTCGCTGGCCGAGGCGATGCTGTTTGCCGCCGGCAAGCTAGGCCGCCTGGGCAAGGTGGACGACGGCTCGTCCTGCCTGGACTTCGAACCCGAGGAGGCCGCCCATCACCTGAGCATCGGCGCCGCCTTCAACAACCTCTCCTGGAACAAACACTCCCTGCTGCTCACCGACACCCCCGGCGACGACAACTTCATCAACGACACCTACGCCACGGCCCAGGTGGTGGACGGGGCGGTCTTCGTCATCGGCGCGGCCCTGGGGGTCAAGCATCAGACCGAGAAATTCGCCGCCCTGCTGCCGGAAAACCATCTGCCCGGCCTGATCTTCGTCAACAAAATGGACCGGGAGCGGGCCGATTTCGTAAAGGCCGTGGACGAAATCAACGCCCGTCTGCCCCTCCGGGCGGTGGCCATTCAACTGCCCATCGGGTCCGAGGCCAACTTCAAGGGGGTGGTGGACCTGGTGCGCCAGGAGGCCCTGCTCTTCGACGCCAACACCGGCAAGGTAAAAAAGGGCCTGGTGCCGAACGAGATGCAGGCTGCGGTCGCCAGCCACCGGGAAAAGCTGATGGAGATGGTGGCCGAGACCGACGACGCCTTGATCGAAAAATTCCTGGAAGAGGGGACGCTCTCCGATGACGAGCTGCGCCAAGGCTTAAGCCGGGCGGTAAAGGAGGCCAAGCTCTACCCGGCGCTGGCCGGCTCGGCCACCGGCAACCAGGGGCTCGCCCCCCTGCTCGACGCCATCGCCGAGTTGCTGCCCTCGCCCCTGGAGCGGCCCGCCTTCCTGGGAACCGACCCCAAGACCCAGGCACCCAGCGAGCGTCAGCCCTCCCCGGAGGCGCCCTTCTCGGCCCTGGTTTTCAAGACCATCACCGACCCCTACGCCGGCCGGCTCTCGGTGCTGCGGGTCAGGTCCGGGCGACTTACGGGAGACTCCTTCTACAACCCCAACCAGGAGACCAACGAAAAGTTCGGGCAACTGCTGCTCCTGGAGGGCAAGGTCACCAAGCCCGTCGATCAGGCGGGGCCAGGGATGATCGTGGCGGCGACCAAACTCAAGGAGACCCTGACCGGCCACACCCTGTGCGAGGCGGAAACCCCCATCATCTACCCGGCCCGGCCCCCGCTCGAACCGGTGATCTCCTACGCCGTGACCACCTCCAAGCAGGAAAACGAGGACAAGGTCTTCTCCTCGATCACCAGGATGCGGGAGGAAGACCCCACCCTGCGCCTGACCCGCGAACCGCAGACCAACGAGATCCTGCTCTCCGGCCTCGGCCAGTTGCATCTGAAGGTGATCGGGGAAAGGATAAAGAGGAAATTCGGAGTGGAGATGGACTTGTCACTCCCCAAGGTGCCTTACCGGGAGACCATCAAGGGCAAGGCCAGGGTGCAGTACCGGCACAAGAAGCAGTCCGGGGGCCGGGGCCAGTTCGCGGACAACTGGCTGGAGATCGAGCCCATGCCCAGGGGCGGGGGCTACCAGTTCGACGACCGGATCGTGGGCGGGGTGATCCCCCGTCAATACATCCCGGCGGTGGACAAGGGGGTGCAGGAGGCGATGACCCGCGGCATCCTGGCCGGCTACCCGGTGGTGGACGTCCGGGTGGGGTTGGTGGATGGCTCCTTCCACAACGTCGATTCCTCGGAGATGGCCTTCAAGATCTCCGGCGCCATGGCCTTCAAAAAGGGATTTATGGAGGCCAGCCCCATCCTGCTTGAACCCGTGGTATCCCTGGACATCAAGGTGCCCAAGGAGTGCGTCGGCGACGTGATCGGCGACCTAAACAGCCGGCGCGGCAAGGTGATGGGCATGGACAGCCAGGGCAAGCTGGAGGTGATCTCGGCCCAGGCCCCCCTGGCGGAGGTCATCGAATACGCCCCCACCCTCACCGCCCTCACCGCCGGACGCGGCCAATTCCGCACCGAGTTCTCCCACTACCAGGAGGTACCGGCCCATCTAGTAGGCGCCATCGTCGCCAGCAGCCAGGCGGCGCGAGAGGAGTAAGCGAGGGAAAACGGCCTGCGGCGGGGTCAGACGATCTCGACCTGCGGCTCTCCCGAATGCTGGACGGCGATCTCGCCCATCACCCACGGGGTCTCTCCCAGGGCCAGCAGGTGCTCGACGATGTCGTCCGTCTCCTTGGCCTTGACGATCAGCACCATGCCGATGCCGCAGTTAAAGGTGCGGAACATCTCGGCCCGCGAGACACGGCCCTTATCCTCCAGAAAATTGAACACGGGCGGCCGCTGCCAAGAACCCTCCCGGATCACCGCCTTGCAGCCGGCGGGCAGCACCCTGGGGATGTTGTCAATGAAGCCGCCCCCGGTGATGTGGGCCAGGCCCTTGATCTGGAACTTACGGATCAGGTTCAGGACGGACTCGGTGTAGATCCGGGTGGGGGCAAGCAGCACCTCGCCCAGGGTGGCGCCCAACTCCGGCACCAGATCGGCAACCGACAGGCCCAGCTCGTCGAAACAGATCTTGCGCACCAGCGAGTAACCGTTGCTGTGAATGCCGCTTGAGGCCAGGCCGATCAGCTTGTCTCCCACCCGCACCTCGGAGCCGTCGATCAACTCGCCCCGCTCGGCAATCCCCACCGTGAAACCGGCCAAGTCGTAGGAACCAGGCTGATAATGACCAGGCATCTCGGCGGTCTCCCCGCCGATCAGCGAGCACTTGGCCAATTCACAGCCCCTGGCAATACCCTTGACCACGGCGGTGGCCTGCTCGACATCCAAGCTGCCGACCGCAAAATAATCCAAGAAAAACAAAGGCCGGGCGCCAGAAACCACAATGTCGTTGACGCACATGGCCACCAAGTCAATGCCAATGGTGTCATGCTTGCCGCACAACTCGGCGATCTTGAGCTTGGTACCCACCCCGTCGGTGGACGCCACCAACACCGGGTCCTTGTAACGGTTGCCGCCCAAGGCGAACAGCCCGCCAAAGCCACCGATGTCAGTCAGCACCCCCCGCTGAAAGGTGGCGGACACCAAGGGCTTGATCCGGTCGATGAAAAGGTTGGCCTTGTCGATATCGACCCCGGACTCGGCATATCTCGATCCCTGCTCGTTACTCATATCCACTTAACATCACAAGATAAAATTTATATCCTTACCGCCCTGGCCCGGCCAATTACCGTCTCGGCCCCCAGGCGTCAAGTCAAGCTGCATCCACGCGGGTATTTCTAATCGTCCGCTGGCTAAAAGTCAATTTGTTATTGGATACAGACGGTGGGGCGAGGGCCGGGGAAGCTCAACCCGAAACAGAGGGCGAAAATTTTGCTTGAACAGCCTACCACTATGTGGTATTTGAGATCAGACACTTCTCCAACCCTGCCGCCACGAGGCACCAGGCGGCCAACAACCCCCTCGATCGGCCGGGAAATCTCCCGGCTCACCTTGGAGACCAGGACCTTTAAAGATGAACACCGAAGAATTCCTAGAAGCCAGAAAAAAACTAGGAAAGACCCAGAAGCAGTTGGCTGAGCTCCTAGGTGTCTCGATCAAGGCGGTGCACAGTTACGAACAGGGCTGGCGCGCCATCCCCTCCCATATCGAACGGCAGATGTTCTTCCTCCTCACCAGGATCCGGGACGAGGAGAAAAAGCCCAAGCCCTGCTGGGTGGTCAAAAAATGCCCCCCCAGCCGCCGCAACCGTTGCCCAGCCTGGGAGTTTCAGGCCGGCAAGCTGTGCTGGTTCATCAACGGCACCATCTGCGAATGCCAGGCAAAGAAAAGCTGGAAGGACAAGATGAGCATCTGCCGGCAATGCGAGGTGCTGTCTTCCCTGCTGTGACCCCCCACCCGGCCCGGCCGTCCGACTTGGCCCTCTGATCGCCGTCTCTCATGCCGACGGCTTTTTACTCTGGCCGTTGACCGCCGCCATGGCCGCCAAGACCCCTCGCTCCAGCACCAAACAGACCGCCTCCGCGATCGATGGCATCCGCGCCAGCATCAGTTCGCGTTCCTGCGGTTGAAATCTGGCCAGGACAAAATTTTTCACCGGCATCGCCCCCTCGGGCCGGCCGACGCCGATCCTCACCCGCACAAACTCCCTGCCTCCCAAGTGGTCGATCAAGGATCCGATGCCGTTATGCCCCCCCGCGCCACGGTTAACCACCACCATGATTCTGGATAGGGTCAGGTCAAGGTCGTCATGCAAGACGATGATCCTCCCGGGCGGCACCCGATAATAGGCGGCCAAAGGCCCTACCGCCCTGCCGCTCTCGTTCATATAGGTATCAGGTTTGACCAGGATGACCGGTTCGCCCCCTAGGGTGCCTTTGGCGATTTTGGCCGGCCACTTGGAATCGCCGAAGGTCAAGCCCCGAGACTCCGCCAGATAATCAACCACCTGAAAACCAACGTTGTGCCTGGTGCCGACATAGGTTTCCCCAGGATTTCCCAACCCCACCACCAAATGCATACCATCTCCCAAGTTTCGCTTGACTTTCAACCGGAATAAAGATTATGTTATTAAAGATAAAAGGTGACGCGGGGTGGAGCAGTCCGGTAGCTCGTCGGGCTCATAACCCGAAGGCCAGAGGTTCAAATCCTCTCCCCGCTACCAAGAAAATCAAGGGGTTACAGACGAAAGTTTGTAA
>JAJYJA010000043.1 GCA_021789795.1 Deltaproteobacteria bacterium
CCAACAATCAAGCCGAAAACGACCTGCGGATGACCAAAGTCCAGCAGAAGATTGTGGGCGGCACAAGCTGGATAGTTACAATTTACTATCAGAAAAACGGAGAATTAGGGGTCAAGTCTTGCAATAATATAAATCTAGTCGGGGATAACGTCCTGGTGCATGATTGCCAGGCTTGACCCTGGGCAGCTTTTAGCATCCTGGCCGCTTACGGGCAGGCGGCCTGTAACTCCGGGGGGTTGTTGGCCAGGCACTCGGTAAGTTGGTGGGCCTCGTCGGGGTTGACCCGCGCCCCGCGGCTGATCATCAGCTCCACGGTGCGCTGCCAGCGGTACTTGCTCTTCTTGCCTAGCTGTTCGCAGATGCGCTCGGTGCTGTGGCAGACGGTGCATCTTTCGGCAAGGAGATGGGCGCAGGGGCCGGTCTTGACCTGGCCGGGGCCGCTGCCGGGGGTGGCGGGCGGCGGTTGGCTGGTCTGGGTTTGCCCGTTAGCGGGGGAGGAGGCGGAGGGGTCTTGCTGGCCAGGTTTCGAGCAGCCGCCAGCCGGGATAAGCAGCAGCAGGCCGGCGGCGAGGAGGGCCGGGAGCGGGGGTGTTCTTGGTCGGATAGCCATCTCGTTCAGCACCAGGTTAGGGAGTATTTGCGGATGAAGGCCAGCGGTTGATAGGACAATTTTGCCTGGCGCAGGCCCAGGTCGCCCACGTCCTGCTCCCGGTTGACCTGGGCGAAACCGGGCTGCCGGGCGACGAACTCCCGGTTGATCGCCTGGTAGATGCCCTTGTAACTGGCCAGGCCCTTCTCGAAGTGGATCAGCAGGGTGTCCGGGGGCAGGGGCTCGCCGACGGTGAAGGCCGCCGCCTGGCCATCGACCAGGATCATCCCGCCCAGCAGGGGCCGCAGGTCGGCGAAGTGGCGCATCACCTTGGCGATGGCCCGGTCTTCGGCGGCGAGGCTAGGCGAGAACTCGCAGTTGTGCCACTGGCACCACTGGCCCTGCACGGCGAGCACCTTCTCGACGTTTTGGTCATCCAGCGGCTCGTAGCGCCAGTCGTGGTGTTTCTGGAACTGACGGAGCAGGTTGCGCTTGGCGTGGAAGCGGTTGCCGGGAAGCTCCGCAAGCTCGGACGCCCGGTAGAGGTAATCCCAGTTGTGCCGCTCGGTCTTGATCCGCGTCCCCGGCAGGGCCCGGGCCATCCTCACCGCCAGGGACTCCGGCAGCCGGGTGAACTCCTCCCCGTAGAGCCGGGGCCGCAGCCGGGGCCAGTCCACCTGCTCCCAGGGGCCGACCGGGGCCCAGAGGGCGGGGCGGGGCTGGCCCTGGCGCAGCCACACCAGGCCGTCGGCCCAGGCCCAGCTCAAGGCGTGCGCCTCGCCCCAGGCCCAGAGGTTGACGAAGCTGTAGTCCGAGGAGACCTCCGGGGTCTTGGCGAGCAGGGCGCGGTACTCCGCCTGTCGGTCGAGGCTGATGGCCGAGAAATCCAGCTTCATGTCTTAAGGGGTGTGGTGGCGAAGGGCCTCGATCCGGGCCTGGAGGGGCGGGTGGGAGCTGTGCAGGAAGACGAAGAACGGGTGCGGGGTCAGGTTGGCCAGGTTGTGGGCCGCGAGTTTTTTCAGCGCCAGGATCAGGGACTGGCCGTTGCCCAAGGTGTCGGCGGCGAAGCGGTCCGCCTCGAACTCGTGGCGGCGGGAGATGGCGTTCATCAGGACGGCGAGGATCAGCTCCAGCGGGCTCACCAGCAGCCCGAAGATGGCCAGCCCGACGTGGGTCGAGGGGTGGGTCAGGCCGAAGGCGGCGAACAGCCCCTGGCTGGTCAGGGCCAGGGAGAGCAGGTAGAGCATCAGCCCCAGGTGGAGGATGCCGAGCGCCATGCCCTTGATGATGTGCCTTTTCTGGTAATGGCCGATCTCGTGGGCCAGGACGCCCACCAGCTCGTCCACCCCGTGGCCCTCGATCAGGGTGTCGTAGAGGGCGACCCGCTTGTGGCTGCCAAAGCCGGTGAAGAAGGCGTTTGACTTGTTCGAGCGCTTCGAGCCGTCGAGAACCAGGACGTTGTCCAGGGCGAAGCCCACCGAACGGGCGTAGCCCAGGATGCGCTCCCGCAGCTCGCCCTCGGCCAGGGGGGTGAAGGTGTTGAACAGGGGCATGATCCAGGCCGGGGCGATAAACTGCATGAGCACCACGAACAGGGAGGTCATGGCCCAGGCGTACAGCCAGGCGTTGGCCCCGGCCCGGTTGAAGAGGAAAAGCACCCCGGCCAGCAAGGGGCCGCCCAGGATGACCGCCAGCAGCAGCCCCTTGCCGAGATCGGCGATGAAGGTGCGGAGGGTGGTGCGGTTGAAGCCGTAGCGTTCCTCCAGCCAGAAGGTGGCGTGGATGGAGAAGGGCAGCGAGACCAGGGTGCGGGCGAGCAGGAGGGCGCCCAGGTAGATGAGGCCGCTGACGATCCCCCCCAGGTTCAGGCCGCGCACCCAAAGATCGAGCCAGGCAAAGCCGCCGGCCAGCCAGAAGGCGACGGTGACCGCCAGATCAAAGGCCCCGGTCAGCAGCCCGAAGCGGGTCTTGGCCCTGGTGTAGCGCTGGGAGCGGGCGTACTCCTCCGGCGGATAGACATCGGCGAGACCGGGGGGCGGCTCCGGGGTCAGGGTGGCGAGGTTGAGCAGCTCGGCCACCGTCTCCACCAGAAAATTTATGATCAGGGCGGCGAGGATGAGTCCGGCGAGCCAGTTTGCTTCCATGTGGGGTGGTAGTGGGGTGTTGGAGGTTTTGGCCGGGAGCTTGACAGAGTTTACCCTTCAGGTCAAGCGGTTCTTTCCCTCCCCGGCGTTCAGGGCCGCGATTTTCCGTCTTAGGCCCAAAAAAATCATTTGATTCCTGGCCGCTATTTGAGTAGGTTGGGCCTGGCAAGAAGCAGGGGGGCTGCCCCGAGCAGCGTCCGCCGGAACACCATCCCGAACCGCCCGCCGCACCCCGTTACCCTTACCTCCCCAAAATTTCGTACCCACGGAAACCATAGCGATGCAGGATCTAAGTATTGTCAGCATGTTCTTGAATGCCGGGCTGATCGTGAAGTGCGTCATGCTCCTTCTGATGACCTTTTCCATCGGCTCCTGGTACATCATCTTCATGAAGTTCATCCTCTTTAAGCGGGTGCGTCAGGACTCGGAGTCCTTTCTGGAGAATTTCTGGCGTTCCAAAAACCTGGCCGAGGCCGCCAAGTCGGCCCAGAAGACGCCCACCAGCCCCGAGGCGCAGATATTTATCGCCGGATTCAGTGAGTTGCAGAAGATCAGCAAGTCCAAGTCCCCCTCCGATGCCAACGACACCTTCGAGATGCGCATGGCGGGGATGGATAACTTGAAGCGGGCCTTGGAAAAGGCGGCCACCACCGAGTCCGAGCGGCTGGGACGGGCCTTGAGCTTCTTGGCCACCACCGGCAGCGCCACCCCCTTCATCGGTCTGTTCGGCACCGTCTGGGGGATCATGAGTTCGTTTCAGGACATCGGCCAGAAGGGCGGGGCCTCGTTGGCGGTAGTGGCCCCTGGCATCTCCGAGGCCCTGGTGGCCACCGCCGCCGGCCTGGCGGTGGCCATCCCCTCGGTCATCTTCTTCAACTACTTTACCGCCAAGATCGCCGACACCGAAAACGACATGCAGCGTTTCTCCACCGATTTCCTGAATCTGGTGGAGCGGGATTTGATCGCCAAACTGTAGCGGGTGGCCGACATGGGAATGGGAACCGCAAAGAAGGGGGCGGTGATGGCCGACATCAACGTCACCCCCCTGGTGGACGTGATGCTGGTGCTGCTCATCATCTTCATGGTCACCGCGCCGATGATGACCCAAGGGGTGAACGTCGATCTGCCCCAGACCACCGCCAAGCCCTTGAAACAGGACGACAAGCCGGTGGTCATCACCATCGACCCCCAGGGGGATATCTTCTTTGATCAGATCAAGGGGGACCGCAAGATCCTCCAGCAGCAACTGGCGGAGCTGGCCCACAACCAGGGCACTGAGCAGCCCATCTTTCTCAGGGCCGACAAGCAGGTGCCCTACGGGGTGGTGGCCCAGGTGATGGCCGACATCAAGGAGGCCGGTTTCTCGAAATTAGGGATGGTCACTCAGCCCGAAGACCGGCGATGATCCCCTTCAATCCCTTCCGCCAGAACCGGCCGGGTGAGGATGAGCAGTGGAAGTTGCCCCTGATTCTGTCTGTCGTCTTCCACCTCCTGCTTTTGCTCCTGATCATGTTCCCTCCCAGTTTCCTCCTCTTCCGCCGCCAGCTGCCCGAGGTACAGACCATCAACCTCTTCGACGCCGGGGAGCTGAACCTGCCCGCCGCCGGCGGCCCCAAACGGTCGGGAAACGCCTTGGTGCACAAGCCGCCGGCCCAGGCCCGGAAGGCGGAGGCCAAGCCCGAGCCGCCCAAGCCCGAGCCGGCCAAGCAGGCGCCGCCCCCACCCGAGACCCCGCCCGAGCCGCCCAAGCCGCCCGAGCCGGAACCAAAGCCGGAGCCGGTTCCCGAGCCGCCGAAACCAGAACCCAAGCCCGAGCCCAAGCCGATACCGGAGCCGCCCAAGCCCAAGCCGGAGGAGCCCAAGCCCCCGGAGAAGGCCATCTCGCTTGCCCCCAACAAGGTGAAGAAGAAGGTGGCGCCGGAAAAGCCGGAGCCCAAGCCGCCCGAGAAGCAGGAGAAGCCCAAGACCGCCAAGGCCGAGCCGCCCAAGGAGAAGCCCAAACCCGAGAAGAAGGCGGACAAGGCCGAGGCCAAGATCATGAAGTCCCTGGAGCGCATCCAGGCCGAGGTCGCCAAGAAGCAGGATGCGGAGGCGATCAAGGACAAGCTGGCCCGCCTCCGCGACTCGCTGCACGAGACGACCAACGGCCAGCCGTCCGCGGTTGACCAGCCCGGCGCCTCTGACACCGCCTCCGGCACCGGGGGGCCGGACAACGGCGGCACCGCCGCCGCCGGGGCCGGGGGTGGTTCTTCGCTTGATAAGGCATTGAATGCTTATTATATTGCCCTGGTTCGCAAGATTCAGAGCAACTGGATGCTGCCCGACACCCAGAATTGGGACAAGGATCTGGAGGCGGTGGCGGTGATCGTCATCAAGCGGGACGGCACGGTCTCCGAGAGCCACTTCGAGAAGAAGTCCGGCAACCCCCAGTTCGACCAGTATGTGGAGAAGGCGATCAAGGCCGCCCAGCCCCTGCCCGCCTTCCCGGCGGAGATCAAGGAGGACGAGCTGCCAGTCGGTTTCAAATTCAAACCCAGTGGACTGTTTTGATTATGAAGAAATATCGTGTGCTCCTATCGGCGTGGTTGGTTTGTTTCGCGGTGCTGGTCCCGGCGGTGTCCCGGGCCATCGTCTATCTGGACATCACCTCGGCGGAGATGAAGAAGCTCTCCGTCGCCATCCCGGCCTTTGTCGAGTCCGGGGCCCCTGGTGGCGGCGGCACCGGCAAGGGCCAGGAGATGGCGGATTTAGTGGCCAAGGCCTTGATCTTTCACGGGTTTGTCTCCGTGATCCCCGCCTCTTCCTATCATAACACCCAGGACGCCAACTGGGCGTCGCTGGGCGCCGATTACGCGGTGCTGTGCAGTTACGGCAGCCAGGGCGGCGAGATGGCGCTGGAGAGCAAGGTCATCGATGTGCATGCCAACAAGACGCTGGCGGACAAGCGTTACGTCGCCCCCTGGGCCAAGGCCCGCACCACCCTGCTGAAGCTGAGCGACGACGTGATCTTCCAGCTCTCCGGCGAGGAGGGGGTCAGCAATACCGATATTGCCTTTGTCTCTAACAAGAGCGGTTACAAGGAGGTGTGGGTCTGCGACGTGCTGGGCGATCATCTGCGCCAGGTCACCAGGCATCATTCTTTGTGCGTCTCGCCCCGCTTCTCCCCCGACGGCGGGCGGCTGGCCTACACCTCCTATCACCGGGGCAACCCCGACCTCTACGTCACCGACCTGTCCCAGAGCAAGTACACCAAGGCCATCTCCTGGCAGCCGGGCCTGAACATGGCCCCGGCCTGGGCCGCCGACGGCCAGACCATGATCGTCACCCTGAGCCGGGACAGCACCGCCGACCTCTACCGGATGACCACCAATGGCCGGATTGTCGATCGTCTCACCAAGGGCGAGGGGATCAACACCTCGGCCAGCTGGTCGCCGGATGGCCGGCGCATCGCCTTCACCTCCGACCGTTCCGGCACCCCCCAGATCTACATCATGGACGTGGGCAGCCGGCAGACCCAGCGGCTCACCTTCTCCGGCAAGGAGAATACCGGCCCCAGCTGGTCGCCCAAGGGCGATTTGATCGCCTACACCGGGCGCGCCGACGGCGGCCATCAGATCTTCGTCATCAGCCCGGACGGCGGGGAGCCGAAGCAGGTCACCCAGTACTGGGGCAACTACGACTCGCCCTCCTGGGCCCCGGATGGCCGGCAGTTGGTGGTGACCCGCGACCGGGGGCCGCAGCAGAAAGACCTGTGTCGGATATTCCTGAAGGGTGGGGGGCTGACCCCGCTCTTTCCCAACGCCGGGCGGCAGCAGGCCTATCCGCAGTGGTCGCCGCGCCTGCCGTATTGATAAGACGATCTCCTTGCCGGATAAATATCAGCTAAATGGAGTCTAGACCATGAAAAAGACCTTACGTGCGGCAGCTCTGTTATTGTTCGTCTCCCCGTTGTTGGCGCAATGCGTGCCTTCGCAGGACGTGAATAGCCTCGATCTTAGGGTGAGAAATCTCGACAACCAGGTGTTCATGCTCGGCAAGGCGGTCAACAAGATGGGTGGTGGCACCGGAGCCGACAATCCCCTTGACCGGATCGAGGCCAAGCAAGCCGAGATGGCGGACAACATCGACCGCTTAAACAGCGAGGTGATGCACATCAAGGAAAAGATGGACGAGAGCAGTCACAAGACCAAGCTCTCGCAATCGGACAACGCCAACTTGCAGAAAAAAATGGACGAGTTGAGCGCCCAGGTGGCGGCCTTGAGCAATCAGGTGAACCAAAACGCCACGGTGGCGAAGAGCGAGCCGGCCCCGGCGGAGAAGGCGGCCCCCCCGCCGCCCGTCAAGAAGGGCGGGGAGGAAGGCAAGGCGGCGGAGGCCAAGTCCCAGCCGGCCAAGGCCGAGGCCAAGGCGGCCCCGGACAGCGAGGCCGCGGCCCCCGGCGATCCGGGCAAGGCGATCTACGACAAGGGCCTGGAGCTGTTTAGGGCCAGCAAGTTCAACGACGCCTACCGCACCTTCAACGACTACATCACCAAGTATCCCAAGGGCAAGATGGCCCCCAACGCCCGCTTCTGGTTGGGGGATTGCTATTACAACCAGCAGGAGTACGAGCTGGCCATCCTGGAGTATCAGAAGGTGATCGCCGACTACCCCAAGGATGGCAAGGCCCCTTCCGCCCTGCTCAAGCAGGGCCTGGCCTTCGAGAAGCTGAAGGACAAGGACACCGCCAAGATTGTCTATAACAAGCTGGTCAAGGACTACCCCAAGAGCGATCAGGTGGAGACCGCCAAGAAGCGGCTGGAGGCCCTGAAGTAGGGAGATGGCCACGCCTCGGGTAATAGCCTTGGCGGGCAAGGGCGGCACCGGCAAGACCACCACCGCCGCCCTGCTCCTGAAGTATCTGGTCGCGCGGCAAAAGACCCCGGTGCTGCTGGTGGATGCCGATCCCAACGCCAACCTCAACGAGCTGCTGGGCCTGAAGGTGGGGCTGACGGTGGGCGAGGTGCGCAAGGAGATCAAGGGCGAGATCCCGGCCCACATCAGCCGGGATCAGTTCATGGAGATGAAGCTGCACCAGGCCCTGATCGAGGAGACCGGCTTTGACCTTTTGGTCATGGGCCAGCCGGACGGGCCGGGCTGCTACTGCGCCGCCAACCAGTTTCTGGCCATGTCGATGGATCGTCTGGCCAGTAATTACCAGTATATCCTGGTGGATAACGAGGCGGGCATGGAGCACTTAAGCCGCCTGAACCTGACCGCCATCGATCACCTGCTGGTGCTCTCCGACCCCTCGGCCCGGGGGGTGATGACCGCCGGCCGGATTGCCGAGATCATCAAGCCCCTGCGCCTCAAGGTGGCGGCCAAGTGGCTGATCGTCAACCGGACGCCCGAGCCGCCCCCTGCGGCGCTGGTGTCCAGGATCGAGGAGACGGTGCGGGAGGCGGGCTTGCCGCTGGCCGGGCTCATCCCCGCCAGCGACGACCTGGTCAACCGGGAGTTGTCCGGCGACTCCTATCTGGGGCTTGATCCCGGTCTGCCGGTGCTGCGGCAGGCCTATGCCGTCTTTGACCGCATCTTCGGCGCCGGGTGAGTTGACCCCAGCTAACGTCAAAAAACACCAGCGCCCCGCCGTCAAATATGATTGCGGGGCGCTGGTGTTTTTAGGGGGGTGGGCCTTGTTGGCGTCTCTTGTTACCGCTTGATGTTGATCAAGTCGTTTAGCATGTCGTCCACGGTGGTGATGATCTTGGAGTTGGCCTGAAATCCCCGCTGCACGGTGATCAGCTTGACGAACTCCACCCCCAGATCGACGTTTGATTGCTCCAGGGAGTTGGGGGAGATGGAGCCTAAGCCGTTGGTGCCCGGCGCCCCGGTTACCGGCGCCCCTGACTCGCTGGTCTGGGTGAAGATGTTGCCGCCCTGCTTGCGCAGCCCTTCCAGGTTGCTGAAGTTGGCCAGCGCCACCTGGGCCTTCTTCAGTACCTGGCCGTTGGAGTAGTTGCCGGTGATCACCCCATCGACATCGGTGGATACCGACTGCAGGAAGCCGGAGGCAAAGCCGTTTTGATCCTGAAAGACGGTGGTCGAGCTGTTGGCGTACTGGGTGGAGGACAGGGCCTCGGGGGCGAAGCCGGTGGTGACGATGCTCCCCTGGGCACTGCCGTCTTCGGAGCTGATGTCGGCGGGGATGAAGTCGAAGGCGGTGCTGGCGGGCCCGAAGATGTCCTGGCCGGTGGTGTCGGTCGGGTAGGTGACGCTGCTGATCCCCAGGGCGCTGGCCGAGGAGACGGTGTCGGACGCCCAGTCAGTCAGGGTCAGGCGTCCGGCGCTGTCGATGGAGGCCTGGCAGCCGAAGTCGGTCGAGAGTTGGCTCAAGAGATCGCCCACCGTGCCCGGGGTGCCGTCGGCCTTGGTGTAGGCCACGGTAAAGCTGCTGGTCACGGTCGAGCCGTCCCGTTTGGTGCCGGTGAACACGAACTGGTCGCCGTTGGAGACCGCCCGGGGGAAGCCGCCGTTGATCAGGGGGTTGCTGTTGGAGTCAAAGACGCTGTTCCACTGGGTGGCGGCGGTGATGGGGGTGGTGTCGCCGGTGTTGGTGCTGAAGGCCCGGCCCGGGGAGACGACCATCCTTTTAGAGGTGGTGATGTTGATTAAGGCGTCCACCCCGTCCTTTTGGGTAAGGAGGGTGGCGGGGGCGGCATCCACGATCCCGAAGGGGTTGGCGGTGCCTCCGCCCACGGTCGAGGTATAGGCCAGGTTGACCTTCAGGTTGCCCTGGCCGCTGCCGGTGGTGTCCATCACCCGCAGTTTGCCGGTCTGGTCCAGCACCGCCTCGGTGCCGGCGCCGAAGGTGGTGTCGATAAAGTTAAGCAGGTCGCTGATGGTGCTGACCGGCGGCCCCGCCGAGACGGTGAATGTGGAGGCCGCGACTGCGTTGTTGGTCGGCCCGGTGCCCGAGAAGGTGAAGGTGTCGCCCGCCGCGATGGCGGGCAGGGCGCTGCCCCGCAGGCCGATCAGACTCTTGGTGCTGTCGGTGACCGGGGTGGTGCCGTCGCTGGTTAGCGCCCCGGGCGAGATGGACAGGGCCTTGGGGACCGTGCCGTGCGAGCCGCCGAAGGGGGCGGCGGAGTTGCCGGAGATGGTGGTGAAGTTGGTCACGTACAGGCTTGAGTTGCCGGAGATGTTGTCGGCCAAGTGCAGGTGGCCCGTGGCGTCGATGCTGGCGGTGCAGCCGAAGGCGGTGTTTATTTGGTCAAGGAGGTCTTGCACGTCCTTGGATGGGTCCACGGTATAGACCAGGTGCACCGGCTTGGAGGTGTTGTTGTAGCCGTCGAAGACGAAGGTGTCCCCCTGGGAGACGGTGTTGCCGTTGGCGTCCGCCACCTTGGACCAGGGGGTGGCCGAGGTGATGTAGGAGGAGACGTCGCCGCCCACCCCCACCGCCCGGGCACCGCCGTCACTCACCAAGACCTGGCGCTGGGTCGAGGTCTTGCCCCCGTAGCGGGCCCCGAAGTTGAGCTGGATGCCGGTGTTGGTGTCCGAGCCGGTGAAGTTGGTGGGAAAGCTGAAGTAGGAGTCGCCGGCGTTGAGCAGCATCCGGTTGTCGGTCTTGGCCGGGTCCACCTGGCCGTCCGGGGGGACGTTGTAGGCGTCCACCTGGGAGATGTTGCCCGAGGTGTCGAACTGGATGGTGCCGTACATCAAGGCCCCGGCGCCCTTGTCGTGCTCGTAGTTGTAGCGGGTGTCGGGGTTGTAGATGGCCTTTTGCGCCGTGGTCATGGCCCGCAGGTCCTCGGTGGGATTGCAGGTGATCAGGTACTGCCACTGGTTGTCGTTGGTGGTGCGGGAAAAATAGGCCGTCAGGTCGTGGCTCGCCCCCTTGGAGTCGTAGATCTTGATCGAGGTGCTGTAGTCGTACTTGGTGGCGCTGATGGGGTCGGCGGGGGGCTGGGCCGCGGCGTTGGTGCCGTTCCAGTCCTCGAACAGCCGGTCGGCGCTCGCCTGGGTGGGCTTGGTGGAGTCGAGGTTGGTGATGATTTCGGCGGTGGTGGTGGCCACCGGGGGGGTGTTCTTGCCGATGTTGATGTCGCCGATCGTCCCCTGCCGCTGGCCGGTGGTGCCGTCAACCGTCCAGCCCTGGACGAAGTTGCCGGTGGTGCTGACCAGGTCGCCGCTCTGGTTGAACTGAAATTGCCCGGCCCGGGTGAACATGCCCGCCTCGGCGCTGCCCGGGGCCCTAAGCATGAAGAAGCCCTGGCCGCCGATCGCCATGTCGGTGGGCGAGGAAGAACTCTCAAACGAGCCCTGGGCAAAGAGGCTGCTGATGGTGTTTAAGGTCACGCCCCGGCCCACCTGCGCCCCGCCCGAGGCGGTGGCCACCGATTGCGACAAGACGTCCTGGAAGGTGGAGCGGCTCTCCTTGAAGGCCGTGGTGTTGATGTTGGCCACGTTGTCGCCCAGGACGCTCATCGCGTCGCCCATGGTGCTCAAACCGCTGATCCCCGCGTAGAGTGAACTTGCTATCGCCATGTTAAGCCTCCGGTCTTGAAGTGATGATCGTCAAGGTGATTTTTTCTAGTTGGGGTTTGTTTGCTTTGCTTTTCCTTAAAGCCGGGCAGAACCAACCAGGATTTATTGATGTTGGCTGTATAAGCCCCTTATCCGGTCGCCGTTAAGGCGAGTTCTGCTCGACGGCTCAGTGCGACACCTTGATCACGTCGCTAAGCTTCACCTGGCTCGCGTTATCGACGGTCAGGGTGGTGCCGGTGCTGGCGAAGTTGACCCCGGTGACCTTGCCGGTGCTGTGGTAGGTGACCGGCAGTTCGGCCCCGTTGGTGGACATGGCCTTGACTTGATAGGTGTAGGCCCCGTCCGCCACCTGGGTGCCGGCGGCGTTCTTGCCGTCCCAGTTGACGGTGTAGTTGGCGCCCGCCCCCTGGGGCGGCAGGTTGGTGCTCCACACCGGGGTGTTGGAGGCGTCTGACACCGTGACCTGCACCGAGGCCGGGGCGTCGGCCAGGGTGAAGTCGGTGGGGCTGACCGTCCCCCCCGATACCGCGATGCCGTCGCCGGTCATCTGGACGTTGTTGCCCAGTAGCGACAAGGCCTGCAAGTTGTTCTGGGAGGTCTGGAAGTCGAGCAACTTCTGCATGTTGTCGCTCATCTTGGTGGTGGCGTCCATGTTGCTGAACTGGGCGAGCTGCGAGGCCATCTCGTAGCTGTCCATCGGCTTCATCGGGTCCTGGTACTGCAACTGGGTGACGAACAGGGTCATGAAGTCGGTCTGACTAAGATCCTTTTTGCCCACCGCGTTGGCTGGCTGCGTCAGGGTGGTGCCGGTCGAGGTCGAAGTTGTGCTGGCGGTCGAAGTCATGTGCTTTCCCCCTTTTTATACGAACAGGCTGATGCTGTTGCCCGGCGGGCTGTTTAGGGCCTGGGTCGCGGCCAGTTCCGCCGCCACCGAGGCCGGGGTCGTCAGGTTGTCGTTGGCCGGGCCGGAGGACAGGCTGCGCTCCCAGGCCTCGGCAAAGCGCTGGCCGCTGTCGCCCTGGCCGTTATCCTGGCCCACCGACACCGACATCGACCCCAGGCTGAAGCCCCGGCGTTCCAGGTTGTCCTTGAAGTTGTTCATCCCGCTCTCCAGGGCCTCCTTAACCTTCTGATTTTCCATGACGAAGTTGGCCGACAGGTGCGAGCCGCGCACCTGGAGATCCACCTTTACCTCGCCCAGTTCCTTGGGGTAGAGGGTCAGGGTAAGGTGGTGCTGGTTGTCCTTGAGCCCCCGCAGTACCCCTTGCGAGATCTGGTCGAACGCCATCTGCTGGAGCTGGGTCAGAAACGGCGAGCGCGGGGGCGGGGCCTTGAACGCCGCCTCGGCCCCGGAGGGGGTGGCGGACGGAGTTTCCATGCCGTGCGGGTTGCTCAGCAGCTGGGAGATGGTGTCCGGGGCCGCTTCGCCGGGCTTGTGGCTGGCCATGAGCAGTGAACCGTCCGCGCCGTTATGCCCCGCCTCGCCCTGGCCCTGGGCCAGGTTGCCGCTTTCCGTCCCGGTGGTGGCGGCCACGGCCTGGCTCTGGCCGCTCGCCTGCCAGGCCTGGCGCAGGGTGTCGTTTTTGGCCAGCAGCTCCGCCGTCTTGCCGTCGCGGCTCAAGTCCACCATCTCTTGCAGCTTGTGGTAGGCGGTGTTCATCGCCCCCTGGATGACCGGCGACCAGCCCACCCCCTTGCCCGCAAAGCCCGCCTGGGTGACGATGGCGTTTAGGGTGGTCAGGAGCCCCGGCGCGTCGGGTTTGGACTGGCCTTGATTGGCGGCGGCGATCGCCTGGTCGAGGATATCCTTCAACCGGTCCAGGGTCATCGACACCGGCTGGTTGGCCTGGTTGGGGGTCCCGGCCAGGGCCTGCTGCTGAAGGCCCATGGTCTCCGGCAACAGGGTGGAGATGGTGGCGGAAGGCACCCCGGCCTCGCTCAGCATGGCGGTCAACTGCTGGCTGTCCCAGTCGGAAAGCACGCAGGAGGCGGGGCCACCGCCCGGCTGATTGGCGTTGTTCACGCCCTCCAGGCCCTTGAGGAAGGACTCCAGGTCGAGCTGGTCGCCCTGGTTCACCGACTGGCTGTCGAGCTGTTTGATCGCCTCCGGAGACACCCCGAGTTTGCTGAGGATGGTTTCGAGCAGGGGCAGGTTGGTCTCGTTGACCGTCACCCGGCGGGTGGTCTCCTGGGCCTTCAAGCTTGACTCCAGGGCGGAGAAGAGATCGGTTAGCTTTAGGCCGCCCTGCTGATCCATCTGCTTGCGCAACTGGGCCAGGGTGGCGCTGTCCATCCCGGATTGGGCGGCAAGTTTTGCCAGGAGCCCAGAATCCTTGAGCTGGAAGCTCCAGGCGCCGGGGGTGCTGGCGGCGGGTTTCTGGGCCGCATCCTTGAGTTGGGCCATCAGTTGGGCGAGCAGGGCCTCGACGCTAGCCGGCGGCTGGTCGGCCTTTTTCTGGTCATCCGGCGGGGAGTTTTTCCCCTGAGCCGCCCCGAGCTGGGAGTCCTGGTCCCGGCTGGTGTCGCGGAGCTGCCGGTCGAGGTGCTGGGCGAAGGACCCGTCCTGGGAGGCCGAGGCTTGGGCCCGGGGCTCCGCCGGCGCCGGCGGGGTCTGGATTAGGGGGGAGGGCAGGATGAGGTTGGCCACGAGACGGCTCTCCTTAAATGAGTTTTGCTGGCGGTTGCTCCGCGAGACGGGGCATCTTTCCGCCTTTGCCCGTTCCGTTTAGCAACCAATGTGCCAAGCTGGGGATGCGGGCCGGTCGCCAGGGGAGCCAAAATAAGATGCGTGATTACGATGGGTTGCCTGGGGCGATTGCGGGCCCGGCCTGGCCCGCGCCCACCTGGGGGCAGAAAGTTCCCAGCCGGGGGCAAGGCGGGTTGCTGCGGCGATAGGCAATCCTTTCCCCCTTCTTGCACCGTGGTTTTTGCGTTGCCCGGTCCCCGGCATTTTGCTACATTGATGACTCATTAGCGGCCCAATCACCAGGAGTCAAGGCGGGGATGGAACAGGATCGACCACTATGGGGATTTTCCAGCAACGTGCTGGTCGCGGGTTTGGTCAGCCTGTTGATGGACATCAGCTCGGAGATGATCTACCCTCTGGTGCCGCTCTTTCTGTCCACCGTCCTGGGGGTGAACGTGACGGTGATCGGCCTGATCGAGGGGGTGGCCGAGGCCGTCGCCAGTCTGCTCAAGGGGGTATCCGGGCGTCTCTCCGATCATCTTGGGCGGCGCAAGGGGCTGATGCTCGCCGGTTACGCCATCTCCAGCCTGAGCCGGCCCCTGATGGCCACCGCCGTTCTCTGGCAGCAGGTGCTGGCCGCCCGGCTGATCGACCGGCTGGGCAAGGGGGTGCGTACCGCCCCTCGGGACGCGATCATCGCCGAATCCACCGCCCCGACGCATCTGGGCCGGGCCTTCAGCCTGCACCGGGCCATGGATACCGCCGGGGCGGTGTTGGGGCCGGGGCTGGCCATCTGGCTCCTGTCCCGGCTCGGCAACAACGCCTACCAGACCGTTTTCTGGCTCGCCACCCTTCCGGCCCTGGGGGCGGTGGTCGTGGTCGCCGTGGGCATTAGCGAGCCTAGGCCCGGCCAGCAGCGGCCGGCACCAAGCGGGGGGCGGCCCGCTTGGGCGGCCTTTTCCTGGCGCACCAAGCTGTTTATCGCCATCGCCGCCCTGTTTGCCTTTGGCAACTCAAGCGATGCCTTTCTCATCCTGCGGGCCCGGCAGGCCGGGGTGGGGGCGGTGGCCATTCCGGCGGTGTATCTGGTCTTCAACCTGGTTTATTCCCTGTCGGCCTTCCCCGCCGGTTGGGCGGCGGACCGTCTGGGTAAGCGGCGGGTAATCCTGCTCGGCTTCCTGCTGTTTGCCGGGCTGTACTGGGGCTTCGCCCGGGTGTCGAGCCGGGGCGGGTTGTGGGGGCTGTTTGCCCTATACGGGCTGTTCATGGGCTTGACCGAGGGGGTGCAGAAGGCGTTCTTGGCCGCCATCACCACTCCTTCCGGCAAGGCCACCGCCTTTGGCGTTTATGCCACCGCCACTGGGCTCGCCACCCTGCCCGCCAGCCTGATCGGCGGCTGGCTGTGGGAGCATGTCTCTCCGGCCGCGACCTTTTATTTCGGGGCAGGCACCGCCAGTCTGGCGGCGCTGCTCTTTGCGACGTTCATGTTTGATGATCTCGCAAAAAGGTAGCCGATGGCTAAGCAAAAGGGCCGATATACAAGGCGCGGGGTGTGTTTGGCGAGTGAGGCCATACAGAGAGATGGTATGCCGAACGAGCCAAACCGCCACGCGCCGCAGT
>JAJYJA010000224.1 GCA_021789795.1 Deltaproteobacteria bacterium
GTTCGGCATACCATGTGTATGGCCTTACTCGCCAAACGCACCCCGCGCCTTGTATATCGGCCCTTTTGCTTAGCCATCGGCTACCTTTTTGCGAGATCACCAAGTAGTGGATAATTTTTAGAAAGTGAATTTTGAATAAGGGGGAACACACCTTGAAAACCGTAAAAGCGAAAATCTCACCCCAACACACCCTGGCCTGCCTGGCGGCAGTTACCCTGGTCTCCTCTAGCGCCTGGGCGCAGACCCCGCCCAACGCCGGCACCTTGACCACCGAGCAGCAGCGTTTGCAGACCCCGGCCCTGCAACGGCTGCAATCCCAGGGGGAGCCGGAGGCGATCCGCCCGCCCATGGAAGAAAAGGCCGGGGTCAAGGTCAAGGTCAAGGGCTTCCGTTTCACCGGTATTCAGGGGGTGGCCACCGAGTCCGAGTTGAACCAGGTGGTGCGGGACGCGATCGGCAAGGAGCTTAATTTGGGGGAACTGAGGCGGCTCGCGGACCGGATCACCCAACACCTGAAGGACAACGGCTGGTTTTTGGCCCGCGCCTATCTGCCCAGGCAGGAGATCAAGGATGGCGTGGTCGAGATTGCGGTGGTGGCCGGCCGGTTGGATGGCGACCCCAAGATCAAGGTGATCTCGCCGCATAGGATCAAGGTTTATACCCTGGAAGGCCTGATTCGCGGCAACACCAGCGCCACCCCAGGCCAACCCCTGCGCAACGACAATCTGGAGCGCGGGCTCCTGCTGGCCAACGATCTGCCGGGCGTAAGCGCCCGTTCGGTGTTGGAGCCTGGTTCCTCGCCGGGCACGGTGAAGATGCGGGTCGAGGCCCAGGAGGGCCCCCTGTTTGGCGGCTCGGTCTGGGGGGACACCTACGGCAACCGCTATACCGGCCTTGCCCGCGCCAACGGCCTGTTGCAGGTCAACGACCCCCTGTCCTACGGCGATCAGTTGTCCCTTATGGTCACCGGCGCCAGCGGCTACACCTTTGGCCAGGGCACCTACACCGCCCCCTTGGGCAACAAGGGTTTGAAGGGATATGCCTCCTACAGCGAGATGCGTTACACCTTAGACCGTGATCTGTTGCCGCTGGATTACGACGGCGGCGCCAGAACCTTCAGCGCCGGTCTGCGTTATCCCTTGCTCCGTAGCCGGCTCAAGAATCTCTGGATTGCCGGCGACGATACCTACCGGATGCTCTGGGACAAGACCTCGGGCGTCAAGGTGAGCGACAAGACGGTCAACACCGTCTCGGTCAGCGCCAACGGCGATATGCTGGATCGCTGGTGGGGAGGCGGCTATTCCACCCTGAACGTGGGCCTGGGCGCCGGTCGTCTTGACCTCTCCGGCGTGGCCGCCGACCTGGCCACCGACCGGATTACCGCCCACAGCGACGGCTCCTTCAGCAAGGCCACCTATGCCTTCAGCCGTTTGCAGAAACTTTACCAGCGCCTCAACCTCTTCGCCTCCCTGACCGGCCAGCAGGCCTTTGATAACCTCGACAGCTCGGAAAAGTTCAGCCTGGGCGGGCCCAGCGGGGTGCGCGCCTACCCGGTGGGCGAGGCGACTGGCGACAGCGGCCGCATCTTGACCTGCGAGTTGCGTTACGACCTCAAACCTTGGGCCACCTTGGGCGTCCCGCAGGTGGTGGCCTTCTACGACGCCGGCTGGACCGAACTGCACCATTCGCCCTGGGCCAATTCCGGCACCGCCCTCGCCAACCTGAACTCCTACTGGCTATCGGGCGCCGGGCTGGGCTTCAACCTGGCCAAGGATAATTTGTACGATCTAAAGCTGGCCTGGGCCACCACCCTGGGCAACAACCCTGGCCGCAGCCTGTCGGGCAACGATGCCGACGGTCTTAGCAACAACAACCGCTTCTGGCTCCAGGGCCAGGTGCGCTTCTAGCGAGGCCGGGAAGGGATGCCCACCTTTCACTTCATCTCCGGCCTGCCGCGTTCCGGCTCCACCATGCTCTCCGCCATTCTCCGGCAGAATCCCAGGTTTCATGCCAGCGTCAGCAGCCCGGTGGGCTCGCTGCTGGAGGGGATCTTGGGGCAGGTCAGCGCCGGCAGCGAGTTTGCCTCCCAGGTCAACCTGACCAAGCGCCGGGCCATCCTGAAGGGGCTGTTTGACAGCTACTACAGCGATGTTGACCGGGAGGTGATCTTCGACACCAACCGGCTGTGGAGCGCCAAGCTGTCCACCCTGCTCGATCTCTTCCCCAACGCCAAGATCATCGCCACGGTGCGTAACGTGGCCTGGGTGATGGACAGCTTGGAGCGTCTTTACCGGGCCCACCCCTTCGAGCATACCCGACTGTTTTCCGGCGGCGAGCGGAGCACGGTCTATACCCGGGTCGAGGCCCTGGGGCAGCGCAACCGCCTGGTGGGACTGGGCTGGTCGGCCCTGAAGGAGGCCTTTTACAGCGAGCAGGGCCACTCGCTCCTGGTGGTCGATTACGATATCCTGGCCCAGCGGCCCCGGGAGGTGCTGCCCTTGATCTATCAGTTTATCGGCGAGCCGCCCTTTGCGCACGACTTCGATCACCTGGAGTTCGACACCCCGGAGTACGACGACGGCCTGGGATTAAAGGGCCTGCACAAGGTGCGCTCCCAGGTGGGATTTGCCCCCCGGCAGACCATACTTCCCCCTGATTTGTTCGATCAGTACGACCATCTGTCGTTCTGGAAGGACACCACCGCCAGCCGGGCGCATGTGATTATGATCAAATCCGAGGATGACAACAGCCGCAAGGAAGGGAAGAATGCCCTGCCCGCCCAGTCTGGCCCGGCGGATTTGCTTATGGGCGAGGCGGACGGAGGGAAATAACCTCGCGCCCGTCTCGACCTTACCGTGCTGCCGTGCCTCGCGGATCAATCATTAAAGGCGGCTGGCGGGCCCTGGTCTGGTGGGGGGCGGTGGGTCTGGTGGGGCTGTTGGTGGGGGTGGGAGCAAGGGGCCATCGGGCCTCCGTGGCCGCTCAGCAGGCACGTAAGCCATACAAGTTTCAGCTTCCCGAACTTGAGATCGGCGATTTTTCTTATCTGGTAAGCATCTCCGGGCAGCAGACCTTGTCGCTGACCGCTAAGAAACTGGTGGTGCAAAAGGGGAAGCTGGGCTTGTTC
>JAJYJA010000225.1 GCA_021789795.1 Deltaproteobacteria bacterium
CGCCAGCGTCTTACCGTGGGCGTTGGTCACCAAATAGACGCCCCGCGGTGATTTTTGCAAAAATTCCAAAAACTCAATCACATAAGGATGAACCTGAATCAAATGGTCGATCTTGAGCTTAAGCGCCGGGATGTCGAGCCCCAGTTGCTCGCTCCAGTAGTCGAGGTCGGTCCAATCCAGGGTGCCCTCCTTGGCGCGGTAGGTGTCCAGCAGCTTCTTGCGGGCCTCCCGCTCCTCGATGCCGTTTTCCCGGGCGTAGATCTCAGGCACGAAGTGCTCCCAGAAATAATCATCAAAGTGCTTGTCGAGCAGGGTGCCGTCCATGTCGAGCAGCACCGTGTCCACCTCCGACCAGGGGATCATCGCCTGGCCTCCCCGATGATCTCGTTCACGTCTCCTATCCCCTGCTCCTGAAGATAGGCGCGGATGCCGCCCAAAATGGCGGCGGTGGCGCCGGGGTTGACAAAGTTGGCGGTGCCGACCTGGATGGCGCTGGCCCCGGCCAGGATAAACTCCACCGCGTCCTGCCAGGTGCCGATGCCACCGATGCCGATGATCGGGATCCTCACCTGACCGGCGACCTGATAAACCATACGCAGGGCCACCGGCTTGATGGCCGGCCCGGACAGGCCGCCGGTGACGTTGGCCAGCACCGGCTTTCTGGTCTTGACGCTGATCGCCATGCCGATCAGGGTATTGATCAGGGAGACCGCGTCGGCGCCGCCCTCCTCCACCGCCCGGGCCATGAGCCCGATGTCGGTGACGTTGGGGGAGAGCTTGACGATCAGGGGCAGGCGGCTGACCCGGCGGGTGGCCTGGGTCAGCTCGTGGGCCAGGCGCTCGTTGGCGCCGAAGGCCACCCCGCCCCGCTTGACGTTGGGGCAGGAGATGTTCAACTCCACGGCGCTCACCCCCTCGGCCTCGTTCAACCGCTCGACCAGCCGGCAGTACTCCTCGACGCTGTCGCCCAGGATGTTGACGATCACCCGGCAGCCCCGCTCGCGCAGGTAAGGCAGCTTGTCGCTGACAAAGCGCTCCACCCCGACATTCTCCAGGCCGATGGCGTTCAGCATCCCGCAAGGGGTCTCGACGATCCGGGGCGGCGGGTTGCCGGCCCGAGGCAGGAGGGAGATACCCTTGACCACCACCGCCCCCAGGCCCGCCAGGTCAACAAAGGGCTCGTACTCCCGGCCATAGCCGAAGGTGCCCGAGGCGGTCAACACCGGGTTGGGCAGCGACAACGGGCCCAGGCGCACCGAAAGGTTGGGGCTGGTCACGGCGTCCATGCCAAGTCCTCGCTGTTAAACACCGGCCCGTCTTGGCAGACGTGCAGGTAGCGGCCTCCCGTCTCCCGGCGGGGGGAAGGGGCCACGGCACAACCCAGGCAGGCCTTGATGCCGCAGGCCATCATGGTCTCCAGCGACACCTGACAACCCCAGCCCCGCTCCTGGCAGAGGGCCGCCACCGCCCGCATCATGGGATAGGGGCCGCAGCAGCCAATCCGCCAGTCCCGCTCCGCCCCCAGCGCCTGCGGGATCAGGTCGGTGACCAGGCCGTGATGTCCCCAGCTGCCGTCGTCGGTAGCCAGACGGGGGGTGAGGCCAAGGTCCGCAAAATCCGCCGCCAAGGGGGCCAGCTCCTGGCGATTTCTGGCCCCCAGCAACAACTCGATCCGGGTCTCCGGGGCCTGATCCCTGATCTCTTGGGCCAAGAACAGTAAGGGGGCGATCCCCAGACCGCCCCCCACCAGGCACATGGCCGGGAAACGCTGAAAGTAGTTGCCGAGCGGGCCCACCAGGTTCACGGATTCGCCCACCTTGAGCCGGGCCAGGCTGCGGGTGCCAGGCCCCAACACCTTGAACAACACTTGCAGGCTACCGTCAGCGACAACCCGATGAATGGAAAAAGGTCGGCGCAGCAACGGGTCGTGGCCCGGGCCGCTCTTGATGGTCAAAAACTGCCCGGGCCGCGCCCCGGCGGCGATGGCCGGGGCCAGCAGGGTGAGCCGGACAAGGTCGGGGGCGAGCTGCTCGCGGCGGGTGATCGGGGCGTCCAACTGTTGCATCACTTCTCCTGGATGATCAGGGCCAGGATGCGCTCCAGTTCCGCCGGGGAGCGGTATTCAATCTGGAGCTTGCCCTTGCCGCCGTTCTGGATCAGGGTGCTCTTGGCCCCGAAATAGTCGGATAGGGAACGGGTCACGGTCTGGCAATAGCTGGGGGGCAGGCCGGGGTCGGGCCGGAGACGTGGCTTTCTTCCGGCCCGGGACTTGAGCTTCTTGGCCAGTTCCTCGGCGGCCCGCACCGACAACTCCTGGCTGACCATGACGTCGTGCAGCTCCCGGGCCTGCTCCCGGTCGGTCACGCTCAGCAAGACCCGGGCGTGCCCGGCGCTGATCCGGCAGTCGTTCAAGCTGGCCTTGGCGTAGTCCGGCAGTTGCAGGATGCGCAGGCTGTTGGCCACCGTGGAGCGTTTCTTGCCCACCCGCTTGGCCACCGTGTCCTGGGTGAGGCCGAACTCCTCGATCAGCCGGGCGTAGGCCTGGGACTCCTCCAGGGGATTCAAGGCCTCGCGCTGGATGTTTTCAATCAGGGCCAGCTCCAGCCGGTCGGAGATGTCGATCTCCTTGACGATCACCGGCACCTGTTTCAGATCCGCCAGATGGGCGGCACGCAACCGCCGTTCGCCGGCGATCAGTTCAAACTTGTCAGGGCCGAGCTTGCGCACCACCAGCGGTTGCAGGATGCCCTTCTCGCGCACCGAATTGGTCAGGCTCTCCAGTTCGAAGGGGTTGAATATCTTGCGGGGCTGACAGGGGTTGGGCTGGATCTGCTCGATGGGACACAAGAAATAGGGGGAGTCCTGGCCGGAAGGCGAGTCCCCTGCCCGGCTCGACGTCTCCTCTTCCTCGGAGGGCAGGAGCGCCATAAGCCCCTTGCCCAGTGGCGTTGTCTTGGCCATTACCTGCTTGCCTCCCGTTGTTTTTTGACAAACTCCTTGCCCAGATTCAGGTAACTCAAGGCCCCCACCGACCGGCTGTCGTACTGATGGATCGACTGGCCATGGCTGGGGCTCTCGCTCAATCGGACGTTTCTGGGGATCACTGTATCGTACACCTGGT
>JAJYJA010000044.1 GCA_021789795.1 Deltaproteobacteria bacterium
GCATCGGTACCGCGCTCAATACCGGGGACAGCAAGACCAACACCCCCCACCTCGAGGTGGAGTTTTCGATCTCGCCCCAAAACGCCCTATTCTGGAATTACCGGCATCAGCAGGTCACCTTCGATGGCAATGGCAACGACACCACCAATCAGGGCGGGCAGATGGGCTGGCGGCACGGATTTGACCCGCGCACCACCCTGACCTCGGCGCTGGGCCTGAACTACTTAAGCTACCAGACCACCACCCCCGACGAGCGGGAATACACACTAGATCTAGGCTTGGCCCGAACCCTGGAGAAGGGCTCAATCTCCCTCACTGGCCGGGGGCTGACCGCAGACGCCAACGAGGCCGGCGGCGGCTGGGGCAAGGCCCGGCAGTCCTGGGAACTGGGAGCCAGCGGCGTCTACAACCTGGCCCAGGCGCTGTCGGCAACCGGGCGGGCCTCTTACGGGCAGTGGGACTCCACCACCCTGGGGGTCAGCAGCGACTACCAGAAGTTAAACGTGGGCGCCGGGCTAAGTTACGGCTTAAACCGCTGGCTTAGTCTGTCATTAAACTATGACTATTATCTGTTTGACACCAACAGCGTGGGTCTGGCTAATTATTCCGAGCATCTGCTCTCGCTAAGACTCACGGCGGCCAAGGAGTTGCGCCGCTGGTAGCGGCGGACGGGATATTCTTTCAGTAGGGAGCGTTCATGGAGCAGGAGCAGCGGCTGCAACTAAAGAAGTATCTGGATCTGTTTGCCCGGCGCAAGAAAATAGTGCTTTCCTTCGTCCTGGCGGCCCTCTTCGTGGGCCTGGGTCTGTACCTGGTCATGCCCAAGGTCTATGAATCGACCGCCATGCTGATGTACGAGGAGGCCAAGATCAATCCGGTCAACAAGCTAAGCCCCGAGGCCCAGGCCAAGACCCAGGAGATGGTGGCCACCCTGACCCAGCAGGTGGAGAGCCGCACCAGCCTGGAGGCGATCATCAAGCAGTTCGACCTCTACCAAAAGATGCGGCAGCAACTGCCGATGGAGGACGTGATTGACCAGATGCGCAAGGGCGCCATCAAGATCATCCAATCTTCCGGTCAGGGGGCGGTGTTTAAGGTCTCCTTCGACGGGGCGGAGCCTAAGAAGGTGATGCAGGTCACCAACGCCCTGGCGGCTCGGTTCGTGGAGGAGAACCTGCGCTACCGGGAGGAGCGGGCCACCGAGACCTCGGCCTACGTCGGCGACGAGCTGAAGCTCGCCAAGGAGGAGATGGACAAGAAAGACGCACTGATGCGCGACTACAAGTTGAAGTATTACAACGAGATGCCGCAGCAGTTCACCGCCAACTCCGAGCGTTTGACCGCCTTGCAGGACCAGATGCAGAAGAATCGGGACAGCGCCCAGGGACTGGAGCGCACCAAGGTGCTGATCCAGGAGCAGATTACCCTGCGCAAGGAGGCCCTGGCGGGCCAACTGGCAGGGCTGGGGTTGCCGGCCTTGGGTACCAAGGGCATGGGGGGCTCGGCCCTGCCGGCGCCGGTCTCGGAGCTGGCCCAGGCCCGGCAGCAGTTGGCCGACCTTAAGTTGCGCTACACCGAGGATCACCCCGAGGTCAAGCGCTTGGAGAACAAGGTGGCGGCCCTGGAGCGTAGCGCCGCGGCTCAGGACAAGAAGACGACGGTGGGCGCGGGCGGCGGGTCGGAGGCGCAGAGCCCGGGCCAGCTTCACGACAGTCAGCTCGAGCAGTTGGTGATGCAGCTAAAAAAAGCGGACCTGGATATCGCCACCCTCAATCAGGACAACGAGGCGCTCAAGAAGCAGGTCGATCAGTACCAGAAGTGGCTGGGCATGACCCCGGTGCGGGAGGCGGAGTGGAACGCCCTGACCCGCGATTACCAGCAGTTGAAGGCCCATTACGATCAACTGGTTAGTCAGAACCTGCAGGCCGGCTCGGCGGAGAGCCTGGAACGGCGGCAGAAGGGCAGTCAGTTCAAGATCGTCGATTCCGCCTATCTGCCCGAGAAGCCGGTCAAGCCGGACTTCAAGAAGGTGATGCTGGGCGCCCTGTTCGCCGGGCTGGCGTTGGGCGGCGGGTTGGTGGCGCTTCTTGAGGTGCAGGACTCCTCGTTTAGGGATGTCTCGGAGCTGGAGGCCGTTTTGGGGCTGCCGGTGATCTGCGCCATCTCCCGGATCAGAAACGAACTGGATCTGCGGCGCGAGCGGCGGCGGGCCATGATCTGGTGGACGATCCTGGCCCTGGCCTTGCTGGTGCTGCTCGCCGCCCTGGCCTATCTCTACAAGACTGGACGGATCATCGTCTGATGGCGTCGCAAAAAGGCCGATCTACCGCGTCCCCGTCCGACACCAGCGGGGATTGGACAGAATTGCGGGGCGGTTTGGCTCGTTCGGCATACCATATGTATGGCCTCCTCGCCAAACACACCCCGCGCCTTGTATATCGGCCCTTTTGCTTAGCCATAGGCTACCTTTTTGCGAGACCATCATCGTCTGATTGTCTAAAAAACAAACGCTTATTCCTCGTGATCATCCATGTATGAGACCTTTTACGGCCTGACCAGCAAGGCCTTTGACCTGATCCCGGACCCGGACAAGGTCTACATGAGCGAGGCCCACGAGGAGGCCTTGGCGGTCTTGCGCTACGGGGTGATCGACCGCAAGGGCTTCTTGCTCTTGACCGGCGGGGTGGGCACCGGCAAGACCACCTTGCTCCAGCTTTTGTCGCGATCCTTGGACAGCAAGGTGCACTTGTGCCTGATCGCCAACCCCACCCTGTCGCTCCACGACTTCTACTACTTTTTGGCCGCCAAGTACGGCTTAAGGGAGTACGAGGGCAACAAGGCCCGCTTTCTGTTGGAGTTCGCCGAGTTTTTGCGGGGCTGCCGGCAGCAGGGGGAGCGGGTGCTGCTCGTTATCGACGAGGCCCACGTCCTGCCGGTTGACCTGCTGGAGGAGGTGCGGCTGCTCTCCAACCAGGAGTACCAGGATTTCGGGGTGATGAGCGTCTTCTTGGTCGGCCAGCCCGAGCTGAACGATCGGCTGGCCGACCCCAGGCTCCTGCCCCTGCGCCAGCGGATCGGCATTCGCTTCCACCTGCCGCCGTTTTCCGAGGAGGATACCCGGCGTTACATCCTGTTCCGGCTGGCCAAGGCGGGGGCGCAGCGTGGCGATCTGTTCGAGGCGGAGGCGGTGCGGCTGATCCACGCCGAAGGCCAAGGGGTGCCGCGCCTGATCAACGTGCTCTGCGACCAGGCCCTGCTTGCCGGGTATTCGGAGGGAAAGACCACCATCGACGCGGGGGTGGTGGCGGAATGCGCCCGGGAGATGCGGAATCCAGGGGCCAGGATGGTACATCCTCCTGAGGCCGCAGTGGCGAGAGAGCAAGGGCCGACGGCGAAATGGCCTTGGTTGGGGTTGTTGTTCCTCTTGTTCGTCGGCGGGGCGGGATTTTTTTGCTGGCGCTATCCGGGGGCCTGGCACTGGTGGTGGCACCGGTTAATGGAGCTGGGGCGACGTTGTTCGGCGCGGTGGGCTGAATAGGGCCCGGGGCGACTGGGATTTACCGTGGCGGGGGATGGTTTTTGGCCCGCGGCGGACGGGCAATTTTTTTGGAGAGAAAACAGTGGGAAAGGTGCTAAAGGCCTTGCACAAGGCCCTGGAGGAGGAAGACCAGCAGCGGGGGGAGCAGGGGTTGCCCCCGGACGAGCCGAGGGGGGGCGACGAGGCCGTTCCGCGGCCGGAGGCCAAGACGTCGGGGGCGCCGGAGCGGGGCGGCGGGCTGCGGCCCGTAGTCAGACCCGAGGCCTGGGACGTCCCCAGCGTGGACGGCTGGGACGAGAAGCTGGTGGTCTTTTCCGAGCCGTCGTCGGCCTTGGCCGAGAATTTTCGGCTGCTTAGGGCCCGCATCCTCTATCCGCCCTCGGGCCGGGTGTACAAGAATATCCTGATCGTCAGCACCATGCCAGGTTCGGGCAAGACCTTCGTCTGCGCCAACCTGGGGGTGTCCATCGCCCAGGGCATGGACCAGCACGCCCTGCTGGTGGACTGCGATTTCAGGCGGCCCCGCCTGGAGTCCATGTTCAACTGCAAAAGCGGGCGGGGGCTGGTAAATTACCTGCGGGACGGTGACGACCTGGGCCGATTGATCGTCAAGACCGGGATGCGGAAGCTATCGCTCATCCCCAGCGGGCCTTGCCCGGTCAATCCGGCGGAGCTCTTGGGCTCGGCCAAGGTGGAGAGGCTGTTTGCCGAGCTGGCCAGCCGTTACGACGACCGTTTTATCTTGATCGATACCCCGCCCACCCAGGCCGCCTCCGAGACCACGGTGCTGGCCAAGCACGCCGACGGGGTGATTCTGGTGGTGCGCTGGGGCTTGGGCGCCCGGGAGCCGATTAGGCAACTGGTGGAGGCCATCGGGCCGGACAAGGTCATCGGGGTGGTGTTCAACGCCTACGAGGCCAGCGCCATTAGCGCCCGGATGTCTGGCTACGACGAGTACGGCCAGTATGCCGGCGGTTACGGCGCCTATGGCGGCGAGCAGGCGAGGGAGGAGGGCGTTGCCCCGTAAGAGTGGCGGCAACGCTGATCTGCCTTCCGAGGGTGGTCCACCCGCACCCCAGAGCCTGGCGGGGGCAGAAAAGCTCACGATCTAACACAATATGCCGTATATTTTAGGAAAATATTATCCTCTCCGCCGGGTTGTCTTTTTTGTCATCGAGGGGGTGCTGATCTTTCTCGCCTTGGCCCTGATGCAGAGGCTCTTTCACTCCCGGGTGCCGGAGGCGGGAATGCTCTCCGTCCAGCTTCTCCGGGCCGGGCTGGTGACGGTGATCTTTCAGCTTAGCCTTTATTTTTTTGATCTCTACGATCTAAACGTCTATTCCTCCTTTCCCGATACCGCGACCCGGATGACCCAGGCCTTCGGTTTCGGCTGTATCGCCCTGGCCGGGGTGTACTACCTGTTCCCGGTGGCGGTCATCCCCATGCGGGCCTTTGGGAGCGGTTACCTGTTGATCTGTTCCCTGCTGGCCGCCTGGCGGTTTTTCTACATCTGGGCGCTGGACAGGCGGTTTTTCGCCAAGCCGATAATCGTCCTGGGCACCGGGGCGCTGGCCGCGGGCATCAGCCACGAGGTGATCGAGCGGCTGGACTCGGGGTTTCGGATCGTCGCCTTTGTCGGGGAGGCGCGGCCTGGTTTCGATACCCATTCGGTGCCCATCTACCGCAACGGGGAGCGGCTGCTCGACGATTTGTGCCGGGAGCACCAGGCCGAGGCGCTGATTGTGGCCCTGGAAGACCGGCGCGGCACCATGCCGGTCAAGGAGCTGATCGATTGCAAGCTGAACGGGGTCGATATCGCGGCGGGCATCGGCTTCTACGAGAAGCTTACCGGCAAGCTCATGGTGGAAAAGGTGAACCCGGACTGGATCATCTTCTCCGAGGGGTTTAACATCAGCCGGGTGAACGAGTTGGGCAAGCGGTTGTTTGACCTGCTGCTTTCCGCCCTTGGCCTGGCAATGGCATCCCCCCTCATGCTGCTGTCCGCCCTCATCATCAAGCTTGAGTCGCCGGGGGAGATCTTTTACCGGCAGGAGCGGGTCGGGAGGCGGGGTAGGGTTTTTCAGGTAATCAAGTTCCGCTCCATGTGCCAGGACGCCGAGAAGGACGGGGCCGTCTGGGCGCGGAAGAACGACAGCCGGGTGACCCGGTTTGGCGGCATCATCCGCAAGCTGCGCATCGATGAACTGCCCCAGTTGTGGAATGTGCTCAAAGGGGAGATGAGCTTTGTCGGGCCACGGCCGGAGCGGCCGGTGTTTGTCAAGGCGCTGGCCGAGAAGATCCCCTACTACTCGCTCAGGCACAACATCAAGCCGGGGGTGACCGGCTGGGCCCAGGTCTGTTACCCCTACGGCGCCTCGGAGGAGGACGCCCTGCGCAAGCTGGAGTATGATCTGTATTATTTGAAGAATCTGTCCTTGGTTATGGACATGTGGATCGTGTTCCAGACGGTGAAGACGGTGCTGTTTCAGAAGGGGGCGCGGTAGCGTGATGCGGACGGGCGAGGAGGAAAGGCCGGCAGAGGTGCCGCTGGCGCTTTGTCTTGCCAAGCGGGCGGTGTGGGATTTGGCCTTGCCACCGCAGGATTTTTTGCGGATACTTAGGGGAGAGCTGATCGTGTCTTGGCCATCGCGGGCCTTTTGCGCCGCCCGGCTGCTGGAGTGCGCCAACTGGTATGACGCCGTAACCGTGCTCTCGCCCAGGGAGTTTTGTGAGTTATGGCCCGAGGCGCGGCAGTATGTGCGCTCTGCCTCGTTGCGGCGCGGGATGGATTATGCTTGCCGAGTACTACAGTAACACCCTGTATCCCTTACAGGATCGGGTGCTGGCGGCGTTTAAGGGTTCTCCGTTCTACCTTACCGGCGGCACCGCCCTCTCGCGGGGGTACTATCGGCATCGCTATTCTGATGATCTGGATCTGTTTGTCAACGACCATAAGGAATTTGATCGTCTGGTGTATGGCACGATAGACAAGCTTCGCAGTAGATTTGTGCCGTTGGATGTAGTGGTTAACGAAGAGGGTTTTTGTCGTTTGTTTTTAGGTGATGAGCAGCTAAAGGTCGAAATGATCAACGATGTCCCGGCCCATGTGGGGGTAGTTATCGAGCATCATACGCTTGGCAGGCTTGATTCTCGGGAGAATATCCTAGCCAACAAGATCACGGCCTTGATCGATCGCGCTCACCCCAAGGATGTTGCTGATCTCTATTTTTTGTTGCGGGACGGGTTGACCATCAAGCAGGCGCTTATCGATGCCAGTGGCAAGGCGGCGGGGGTTAACCCTTTGCTGGTGGCGAGTGTGCTGGAGGAATTCGACTATGAGCGCCTCGCTGCGGTAAACTGGATAGCACCTATCGCTTACGTCGAGGTCAGGACGCACTTGGTTAGTATCGCCAGGGCTATCGTTAACGGGAAGGAATCGTGATGGAAAACTCCGCTGAGCCCATCTTCCCCAGCCGGGCGATACAGTGGGGCGCCTTGTCGGTGTTGCTCGTCGTCTTGTACCGGAGCGTTTTTCCCAAGTGGGGATACGATCTCTGGGACGACCCCAATTACTCTCATGGCTTGCTGATCCCGTTTGTCACGCTTTATCTGGTTAGAGAAAGGCTGCCCGAGTTGCGGGCCGCCGCTCGCAGCTCATCTTTATTTGGCCTTACAATTGTTGTTTTTTCTCTGCTGCTTTTCATTGCTGGACATGTCGGCGCTGAGTTTTTCAGCAAGCGGATTTCGTTTATTCTTCTGCTGTATGGGATAATTCTCTTCTTGGAGGGGAGAGAGATAGCATCAATTTTGGCATTCCCGGTTGGCATCCTGTTCTTTGCCGTGCCGTTGCCGTATGTGTTGTACAACTCCATCGCCTTCCCGTTAAAGTTGATCGCCTCCCGGATTGCGGTCTGGTTTATTGCCCTCTTGGGAATTCCCGTATATCTTGAGGGTAATGTGATTACCTTGGCGCATACCACGCTGGAGGTGGTGGATGCCTGTAGTGGCATCCGTTCCCTGATGACCCTTTTTACCCTGGGCTTCCTGCTGGCCTATTTCCATCACTCCCGGTGCTGGAAACGGATTCTGGTTGTCCTGCTTGTCGTCCCCGTGGCGGTGATTGCCAATGCCTTGCGGGTGACGCTGACCGCTGTTCTCACCCGCTATGACGAGGCCTGGGGGCACGGCACCCTGCACGATCTGACTGGCTGGCTGGTATTTATCCTTTCCTTCTTGCTGCTGACGGGCATCTCTTGGCTCTTTAGGGCCAAGGACGTTAGCCCATGGCCGGGCGGCGCCGGGGGAGGCCGCTGATGAGCAAGATCGACAGGGCGTTTGTTGTCTTATGTTTGCTTCTGGGCGGCATGATCCTTTGGCTCCCTCGCTTGGGAAGTGTCAGGCCTGTTCCCCTGCTTAAGCCGCTTAATGAGTTCCCAAGGCAGATCGGCGGCTTTACGATGGTTGAGGAGGATAAGTTCGACCGTAAGGTGCGGGAACTTGCCGGGATGAACGATTATCTCATGTGGCAGTACCGGGATAGGGACGGCTATATGTTAAGTTTATATATTGGCTACTATCGCGATCAGACCGAGGGCTCGATCATTCATTCGCCCAAGCACTGTATGCCAGGAAGTGGCTGGGAGCCGGTGCAGAGCGGGGTGGTTGCCGTGGATGGTGCGCGTGTAAACCGGATGTTGCTTCAGAAGGGCATGGAGAAACAGTTGGCCTACTATTGGTTCCAGGGACGGGGACGGATAGTTGCCAGCGAATATCTCGACCGGGCCTATATGATTTTGGATTCGTTGCTGAGAAGGCGGTCGGATGGGGCGTTGGTAAGAATTATTGGAAATGCTAGTGATGTTAAGCTTGCCGAGAGCAAGCAGGTTGGCTTTATGAAGGCATTGTTGCCGGTTTTGGATGGCTTTTTGCCGCAATGAATTTAAGTTGGTGATGCTCAACGCCCTTACTGTTGATGTCGAAGATTACTTTCAGGTGAACGCCTTTGCTCGGGTGGTCAGTCGGGGAGACTGGGGCCGTTACCCCCTGAGGGTCGGTGACAACACCAGAAGGGTACTCGACCTTTTTGCCGAGCTTGAGGTCAGGGCTACCTTCTTCGTGCTCGGATGGGTGGCGGAGAGGCTCCCAGACCTGGTTAGGGAGATTAGACGTCAGGGGCACGAGGTCGCCTGTCACGGTTATGGCCATGAGTTGATTTACGTGATCGGACCGACGCGGTTCCGTGAGGATATCCGTCGGGCCAAGGAGATTATCGAGGGGCAGATTGGGGAGAAGGTCGTCGGCTATCGCGCCCCGAGCTATTCGGTTACGGAGCGGTCACTATGGGCACTGGATATACTGATCGAGGAGGGGTTCACCTATGATTCTAGCATCTTCCCGGTCTATCATGACACCTACGGCATGCCAGATGCTCCCCGGTTCCCGCATCTGATAAGACGGGAATTCGGATCGCTCATGGAGTTCCCGCTCACCACCTATTCTTTTGGCCTTGCCGGCAGGGAATATCGTTTGCCGATTGCGGGCGGCGGCTATCTGCGGCTTTTCCCCGCCGCGCTATTGGCTCGTCTGTTCCGCGTCATCAACCGGACCGGGCCGCAGCCGGTAGTCCTTTACTTCCATCCTTGGGAGATCGATCCAGGACAACCGCGGATCAAGGCCGGACTCAAGTCGACCTTTCGACACTACCTGAATCTAGGGAAGACGGAAGGAAAGCTGCGGTATCTGCTCGGCGCGTTTCAGTTCGCGCCGATGGGTGAGGTTCTGGCCGTGAATGTAGCGGCATGAAGGTCATCCAGGTTGCTGAAAGTAGTCGGAACGAGTGGGACAAGTTCGTCCAGACAGTCTCCGGCCACACCGCCTATCATCGTTATCTGTGGCGCACGATCATCGAAAAAAGCTTCGGCCATGCCGGGCATTATCTGGTGGCGGTCGATGACGATGGCGAATGGTGTGGGGTGTTGCCTTTGATCCATATGAAGAGCAGGCTGTTTGGTTCCTTCCTCGTTTCCGTTCCCTTTGTCAACTATGGGGGAGTTGTAGCTGCGTTGCCTGAGGCGGTTGCCGTGCTGCTTGCCGAGGCCGAACGGCTGCGGCAACGTTGCTGCGCATCTCATGTGGAGCTTAGACACGTCGGCAGTGGTCTGGATGGGCTGCCTACACGCCGCCATAAGGTGACGATGATCCTTGAGCTGGCCGGGACGGTGGACGAGCAATGGAAACTGTTCAACGCCAAGCTCCGCAATCAGATCCGCAAGCCAGAGAAGTCGGGCCTTGTGCCGGAGATCGGACGTCTGGAGCTGCTTGACGGATTCTACGACGTGTTTGCCAGAAATATGCGCGACCTAGGGACGCCGGTATACGCCAAGGATTTTTTTCGTACGGTGTTGAGCGAGCTTTCCGGCAGCTCCGCCATCGTAGCGGTCCGGTACCAGGGGAAGATCGTCGCTGCCGGTATCGCCGTCTGGCATGGCGACGCCATTGAGGTGCCTTGGGCGTCGTCAATCGCCGATTACAAGCAGTTTTGTCCCAACAACATGCTCTACTGGGAGGCTATCAAGTTCGCCATCGGCAAGGGGTTACACAAGTTCGATTTCGGTCGCTCCACGCCGGACGAAGGGACGTACAACTTCAAGAAACAGTGGGGGGCCGAACCGGTGCCGCTTTCCTGGCAGTACCTGCTCCCGGCAGGGGAAAAGTTGCCTGAGTTAAATCCGAAGAATCCTAAATATGAGATGGCAATAAAGGTCTGGCAGAGGCTGCCGGTAGGGGTGACGCGTCTGATAGGCCCACCGATCGTGCGCAATATCCCGTGAACATCTATGCAGTTCTCGATCATCATACCGGCTAAGAACGAAGAGGCCAATATCGGTCGCTGCTTGGATTCGATCAACGTTGTCGAGTGGCCAAAAGACCAGTACGAAGTGATTGTGGTCGATAATGGTTCTTCCGATCGGACCGTTGAAATTGCTCGCGAAAAAGGGGCGAAGGTTTTCGTTAGCCCGGAATTGACCATTTCCGGGCTTCGGAATTTAGGTGTCGGGCAGGGGACGGGGCTGATCCTGGCTTTTCTTGATGCGGACTGCACAGTCTCCCGCTCCTGGCTGCGGACAGCCGCGCCTTATCTTCATCGGAACGATATTGCCTGCTTCGGCAGCCCGCCGATCGTGCCGGATGATGCCACCTGGGTACAGAAGGCCTGGTTTGTGGTTAGGCGAAAAAGCGTTGAGGCAGCCGAAACCGCATGGCTGGAATCTATGAATATGTTTGTGCGTCGTGACGCATTCATTGCTTGCAGTGGTTTTGATGAATCTCTGACCACCTGTGAGGATTACGATATTTCTCTGCGGCTCAAAGTTTATGGTTCAATTGTTGCGGACAGTACCATCGTCGCCGTCCATCACGGCGAGGCGGCTACGGTTAGCAGTTTCTTCCGCAAGGAATTATGGCGGGGGAAGAGCAATTTCGCCGGCCTGGCGCAGCACGGCATCTCCCTGGCAGAACTGCCGAGCCTAATGGCGCCTTCGCTCCATTGCCTCATCTGGCTGTTGCTGGGGCTCGCCCTGTTGGCCGGGAACCGGCATGCGCTGGTGGCAGCGTTGTCGCTTTTTGTGCTCTGGCAGTTGCTGCTGCTTGGTATGGGCTTCAGGAAACTCCGTGCGACAGATTCTATCTGGACGTTGTTCCAGCTCCATTTCCTCCTCAATGTCTATCTTGTGGCCCGCAGTGGTGGTGTCTTCTCCGGTGGACGCAGAAAGGAGATTCACCGATGTGCGGTATAGCCGAATTTCTCAGGACTATCGTCCTTGACCGGGATGAATCACGCCTTGGTCGGATGGCCTATTGGTGCACGATATGTCTTGATGGCTCTTGACCGGCATGAAAAAACATCTGCTTTTTATATGCCACCGAATCCCCTTCCCTCCCAATAAAGGGGAAAAGATCCGTTCATTTCATATATTGAAATACCTTTCGCGAGGTTACGATGTCAGCCTTGCTTTTTTGTACGATGATCTTGGTGACGCACGCCATGTCGATTCGCTTAACTCCTTGGTCATCAACATATTGCACGACTATATCCACCCCACCATAAAGAAATGTTTGTGCGTTCCAACTTTCGTCTCATCTTTGCCGCTTTCAATACCCTATTTTTATTCCACAAAGCTCCAAACTGATCTTGATCAGTTACTTGATGAGCATCCGGCTGATGTTGTTTTTTGTTCCTCCTCGCCAGTAGCCGAATATATTTTCCGTTCTCGCCACTATCATGGGCCGTTGCGTAAAGCGACTTTGGTTATGGATCTCATTGATGTTGACTCAGAAAAATGGCGTCAATATGCCGACAACTGCCATTGGCCCCTAAATTGGTTGTTCCGGCGCGAGGCAAGAACACTATTGGCCTATGAGGCGAAGATTGAGAGAGAGTTTGACAGTATTTTGCTCACCAGCGGCATTGAGAAAGGACTTTTTCTCTCACATATCCCTTCAGATAAGATTGAAGCTGTTTCTAACGGCGTAGATCTCTCATTTTTTACTCCGGATCATGAGAGCCCTTTCGAGAAAAGTAGTCCTGTCTTGGTGTTTACCGGCGCTATGGATTACAAGCCGAACATTGATGGCACGGTTTGGTTTGCATGCCAGATTCTTCCTTTGGTTCGCGATCAGTTCCCTTCCGTGGAATTTTTTATAGTCGGTAGCCATCCGGTTCCAGTTGTTACCCGTCTTGCCGAACAGCCAGGCATCCACGTGACAGGTTTTGTCAACGATGTTCGGGATTACCTCGCCCTTGCGGACGTCTGCGTTTGTCCCCTGCGAATTGCCCGGGGGATCCAGAACAAGGTTCTCGAAGCCATGGCCATGGGGAAATCGATGGTCTGTAGCCCGGAGGCTCTGAAGGGAATCAAGGCAGAGGCGGGGCAGGAAATATTGGTGGCTGGAGATGCTGATCTTTTTGCCGCTGCAATTTGTCGTCTGCTCGCCGATAATGACGAAAGAAGCCGCATTGGCAATAAGGCCAGGCAGCGCATGGAACAGGATTACTCCTGGGAACGAAATCTCTGTCGACTAGACGTTATCCTGAACATCCCCCATGATTCCTGACCACACGAAAAACATGCCGGCCTTCTTCGTGGAGAACTCCTCTCCTATTGGTCATACCAATGCACCCGTCCGCATTGGCATTCCTTTGCCGCAAGGTCTAGTAAGAAATGCTGAACTGATTCGCCTGCGAGACTCTCGATCCAAAATCGTTCCCATACAAGCAAGATCACTTGCCCTGTGGCCGGACCGGACCTGCAAGTGGGCGTTGCTCGATCTTCTGGCAAGCCTTGGTCCGGGCGAAGGGGACAAATATACTGTCGATGGCGCCGATGCCATGCCGATGGCGTCTCGGGAGGCTCAACCTGTTATTGCTGTATCCCGTCAGGCCTCAGACCTGGTCATTGATACAGGGTTAGCCAGCTTTCGCCTAGCCACAAACAGCTTACCTTTCTGTGTCTCGTTAAAAATAGGTGGAACTGAACTGCTCGCCAGCAAAGGGATCGATATCATTCTTGCCGATAAGAATGGCCGTGCCTGCGAGCCGCGTATTAATTCCTGCTCCATTGAGGAGCAAGGGCTTCTCAGTTGTATAATTGCCTATGAAGGGGAGTTCTCCGTCGTGGTGCCGCAATCGGTTCCGGTACGGTTTTGCATGAGACTTTTTTTCTCCGCCGGCACCGCCCTGCTGCGGGTTGATTTCGTTCTCCATAACCCTCGCGCTGCTATTCACCCCGGCGGGCTCTGGGATCTTGGGGACCCTGCCTCGTTTTTCTTCTCTGATCTTTCCTTCACGCTGCACGCACACGACCAACCGGAGGACGTTTGTTGGCAGGCGCATCCCACACAGCTATCCACAGCGATTGGAGAACACCCCTGGTGCCTTTATCAGGATTCAAGCGGTGGTAAGCAATGGAACTCCCCCAACCACCTCGATCAATACGGCTCACTAACCGTTACTTTTCCCGGTTACCGGGTGTTTAGCGGTGCAACTCGAAAAATTATAAGGGAAGGGGAACGTGCGACCCCCATTATCCATTACAAAACGGAAGCTTTTTCTATCAGTTGCGGCATGCCACATTTTTGGCAGAATTTTCCTAAGGCGCTGAGGGTCAATAAACAAAGCCTTGGCCTCGGGCTCTTCCCGAAGGAATGCGGGCATTCTTTCGAGTTGCAACCAGGAGAACGAAAACGCCATACCTTTTTTTTAAATTTTGGCTTCCACACTCCCGATACTGGCCTTCAACAGGCCATCCAACCTCTCCACACTGCACTCAATCCCCAGTGGGTGGAACATGCTGGCGTCATCCCCTGGTTCACCCCCCAGGCCAATGATGCTGAGAAAAAATACCTCGCCTATATAAATAGCATAATCGATGGGGAACGATCGTTCTTTGCGCGACGTGAAACCATCGACGAATACGGATGGCGAAATTTCGGCGACATCTATGCCGATCATGAGGCGGTTAACCATACAGCTCCCGGACTTTTCATATCCCATTACAACAATCAGTATGATTTTATCAACGCTGCTGGTGTCCATTTTTTGCGGAGTGGCGACCTTCGCTGGAGTGGACTTATGGCTGATTTGGCGCACCATGTAATCGATATCGACATTTACCACACGGATGAAGATAAGGCTGCCTACAACCACGGCCTTTTTTGGCATACGGACCACTACCTTCCAGCCCAAACCGCCACGCATCGCTCCTATTCCCGCAAGAATCAGCTTCCGGGCGGCAATGCCTATGGTGGCGGCCCTTCCAATGAGCATAATTATACCTCCGGCATTCTCCTTTATTACTATCTGACTGGAGACGAAGAGGCGAAGCGAGCAGTGTTGGAACTCGCTAAATATGTCATTGACATGGATGATGGCGGGTTAACTATTTTCGGTATTTTTGATGCCGGTGCTACCGGGATAGCTAGTCAGACAGTGGGGACGGGATATCACAAGCCAGGACGCGGGGCAGGTAACTCCATAAATGCATTGATGGATGCCTGGCGACTTGTCAACGATAGAAAATTACTCTCAAAGGCAGAGGAACTTATCCAAAGATGCATCCATCCTGAAGATGACATAGCCTCCTTAGGTCTGGACGACCCAGAATACCGCTGGAGCTATCTGGCATTTCTTCAAGTCCTCGGCAAATACCTTGATTTGAAGGTGGAGTTGGGTGAATTGGATTATTTTTTTCAATACGCCCGGGCGAGTCTCCTTCACTATGCGGACTGGATGGCAGATCACGAAGTGCCTTACAAGGACGTTCTGCACAAGGTGCTCATCCCTACTGAGACATGGCCGGCCCATGATGTACGCAAGGCCTGTGTCTTTCTCTATGCCGCAAAATATGGTCTCCCTGATCGCGAAGGCATCTATAGAGATAAGATCAGCTTTTTCTTTGATCGATGCCTGGACGATGTCCTGAGTTTTACGACATCCCACCTGGCGCGGCCTCTTGTTATCCTGGCCGCGTATGGTTGGATGCCGGCTTACCTCCAGAGCCATTCTTCCGTCTCCCGGCCTTGGCCGCCCCATAACTATTATTTTGGTAGCCCTTGTTCGTTTGTCCCCCAGCGGGACCGATTCCGTTCAACCCTGGCGAATCGGGCGCGCACTGCAGCAGGTGAGGCTAAACGGTTGTTGCATGCCAAGCTTGTCCAAGCCTTGCAAAATCTGAAACGTCACTGATGTCGAACCCGTCCACTTCAACGAAAATAGCCTATGTCGTCAATAGCCTGAACCTCGGCGGGACGGAAACCCTCGTGGTGCAAATGAGTCAGGCTCTGGCCGGCGATTACGATATAACAGTCCTGTGTCTCGATGAGCCGGGGATCTGGGCATCCGATCTCCGCAAAAAAGATATTGCCGTGCACTGTCTC
>JAJYJA010000045.1 GCA_021789795.1 Deltaproteobacteria bacterium
CCACCGCCGACTCCACGGCGTCGCAGGGCCGCCAGACCTGCATGTTGGGGATCATCCTCAGGGTGGCGGCCTGCTCCACCGGCTGATGGGTGGGGCCGTCCTCGCCCAGGCCGATGGAGTCGTGGGTGAAGACGAAGATGCCCTGCACCTTCATCAGGGCCGCCATGCGCAGGGCGTTTCGGGCATACTCGGAGAACATCAGGAAGGTGGCGCCGTAGGGGATGAAGCCGCCGTGCAGGGCCAGGCCGTTCATGATCGCCGCCATCCCGAACTCCCGCACCCCGAAGTGGAGGTAGTTGCCATCCGCCTCGGCGCCGATGTTTTTGCTGCCCTGCCACCAGGTGAGGTTGGAGCCGGCCAGATCCGCCGAGCCGCCGATAAGTTCCGGCAGCAGGGGGCCGAAGCCGTTTAGGGCGTTCTGGGAGGCCTTGCGGGTAGCCACCTTTTCCGCCTTGGCGTTGACCGCCGCGACGAAGGCCGCCGCCCCCTCTTGCCAGTGGGCGGGCAGCTCGCCGGCCAGCCGGCGTTCGAGCTCCGCGGCCAGGGCCGGATAGGCCTCCTGGTAGCGGGCGAAACGCGTCTCCCAGTCCACCTCGCGCTGCTGACCCTTGGCCTTGGCGTTCCAGCCCTGGTAAACCTCGGCCGGGATCTCGAAGGGCGGCTGCGGCCAGCCGATGGCCTGGCGGGTCAAGGCGATTTCGGCCTCGCCCAGGGGCGAGCCGTGGCACTCCTCCTTGCCCTGCTTGTTGGGCGAGCCCCAGCCGATCACGGTCTGGCAGCAGAGGAGACTGGGCCGGTCTTTCATCTCCCGGGCCGCGAGGATCGCCCGCCGCACCGCCTCCGGGTCGTGGCCGTCGATGCGGGGGATGACGTGCCAGCCGTAGGCCGCGAAGCGCTCCGGGGTGTGGTCGGTGAACCAGCCCTTGACCTCGCCGTCGATGCTGATGCCGTTGTCGTCGTAGAAGGCGATGAGCTTGCCCAGTTTCAGGGTGCCGGCCAGGGAACAGGCCTCGTGGGAAATGCCCTCCATCAGGCAGCCGTCACCCATAAAGACGTAGGTGTGGTGGTCGATGATCGTATGCCCCTCCCGGTTGAACTGGGCCGCCAGGGTCTTCTCGGCGATGGCCATGCCCACCGCGTTGGCGATCCCCTGGCCCAAGGGGCCGGTGGTGGTCTCCACCCCGGGGGTGTAACCGTACTCCGGGTGTCCCGGGGTCTTGGAGTGTAACTGGCGGAAATTTTTAATATCCTCGATGTCCAGCTCATAGCCGCTCAAGTGCAGCAGGGCGTAGAGCAGCATGGAGCCGTGGCCGTTGGAGAGCACGAAGCGGTCGCGGTTGGCCCACTTGGGGTTCAAGGGGTTGTGCATCAGAAAGTCGTTCCACAGCACCTCGGCGATGTCGGCCATGCCCAGGGGGGCGCCGGGGTGGCCGGACTTGGCCTTCTGAATGGCGTCCATGCTTAGGGCGCGGATGGCGTTGGCGAGGCGGCGGCGATCGGTCATCGTGGGGTCTCCAGGGGTTTTGACGTTTGGCGGGTTCGGGCCGCGGACGGGCCGGTTACGGCTCTTTGGGTTCACCCGCCCTGGTCATCTTGAGCAGTTGCAGGTAGATCTCTTCTGCGAAGTCGTCGGCGATCTTGTTTAGGGCCGTCCGGCGGTTGGCCTGAAGCTGCAGGGGATCCTGGGTCATGTAGAAGGTCTCCTGGCGCTGGGCCGACTTGCGCTCCCAGACGATCTTGCCGGTCTTGACCTCCTTGATGGCGAAGCTCACCGTCAGATCGGCCCGGCCCTCGATGCCTTCCTGGTAAGCCCCGAAGGAGATCTCGGGCAGGTTTAGGCGGTCGATGCTGCCAATCAGCTCATAATCGGCGCTGGCCGGGGAGTCGGTAAGGCTGATGAGCGGGCTCCGGCGCAGCCAGTCGGACTGGTCTTGGTAGAAGGTGTTGTCCAGGCCGACCTCGGTGGTGCGGTTCTTCCACATCTGGTGGTAGAGCCGGATATGGTGGCCGCCGCTTTCGGCGTAGGGGTTGTGATAGCCGCAGCCGTAGGTGAGGACGAGCAGGAACCCCAGGAGCAACGCCAACCATAGGCTGGTTGTTTCCTGGCTAATTATCTTTATTTTGCCTTGATTGCGCTTCATGACCGGGCGTCAGACCACGATGTTGACCAACTTGTCCGGCACCACGATCAGCTTGCGCACCGTCCGCCCTTCCAGATATTTGGCCGCCCGCTCGTCGGCCAGGGCCAGGGCCTTCACCGCCTCGGGGTCGGCGCCGACCGGGGCCTGGAGCCGGCTCCTGACCTTGCCGTTGATCTGGATGACGATGGTTGCCTCCTCCTCCTGCGCCAGTTGGGGATCGGACACCGGCCACGGCTCCCGGTCGAGCTGGCCCTGATGCCCGCGCCGTTGCCACAGCTCGGCGGCGAGATGCGGGGTCATGGGGGAGAGCAGCTTGATCACCGTGTCGATGGCCTCCCCGGCCACCGCCGGGTGTATCGGCTCCTGGCCGGTCAGGGTGTTGATCAGCTCCATGACCGTGCTGATGCAGGTGTTGAAGTGGAAGTTGTTCTCAATGTCGGCGGAGAATTTTTGGATCGTCTGATGTGTCTTGCGCCGCACCAGGCGGCTGGCCGGATCAAGCCCGGAGGGCGGCGGCTGACCGTCCGCCGGGCCCAGGCTCAAGGCCAGGCGGTAGAGCCGGGTCAGGAAGCGGGAGGCGCCCTCCACCCCCTGGTCGCTCCACTCCAGATCCCGCTCCGGCGGGGCGGCGAACAGGCTGAACAGGCGGACGGTGTCGGCCCCGTACTGGCGCACCAGGGTGTCGGGATCGACCACGTTGCCCTTGGACTTGCTCATCTTGGTGCCGTCCTTGATTACCATGCCCTGGGTCAGCAGGTTGGTGAACGGCTCGTCGATGGCCAGGTAGCCCACGTCACGCATGGCCTTGGTGAAGAAACGGGCGTAGAGGAGATGCAAGATGGCGTGCTCCACCCCGCCGATGTACTGATCCACCGGCAGCCAGTAGCGGGCCGCCCCGGGCTCGACCATACCTCCGGCAAACTTGGGCGAGGTGTAGCGGGCGAAGTACCAGGAGGACTCGACAAAGGTGTCTAAGGTGTCGGTCTCCCGGCGGGCCGGGCCGCCGCAGACCGGGCAGGTGGTTTGGTAAAAGCTTTGCAGGGTGTGGAGCGGCGACTTGCCGGAGGCGTCGAACTCGACCTCGGTGGGCAGGGTCACCGGCAGCTCGGAGAGGGGCACCGGCTGCACCCCGCACCGCTCGCACTCCAGCATCGGAATGGGGGTGCCCCAGTAGCGCTGGCGGGAGACCCCCCAGTCCCGCAGCCTAAAGGTGATCTGGGCCTTGCCGAAGCCCTTGGCCTCCGCCTGGCCGATGATCGCCGCCTTGGCGGCCTCGCTTTCCAGGCCGGTGAACTTGCCGGAAGCGACCAGCACCCCCGGCCCCTCGTAGGCGGCGTCGGCGGGCGGGGCGTCCGTCAGGGGCCGGATAACCTGTTTCACCGGCAGCCCGTATTTGGTGGCGAACTCGTAGTCCCGCTGGTCGTGGGCCGGCACCGCCATCACCGCCCCGGTGCCGTACTCCATGAGCACGAAGTTGGCGGCGTAGATCGGCAGCCGCTCGCCGGTGAAGGGGTTGAGGGCGTACCCGCCGGTGAACACCCCCGCCTTGTCGAGCACGTCCTCGTAGTTGGCCCGCTGCCTGGCGTTTTTGGTCTCCTCGGCAAAGGCCCGCACTGCCTGGGCCTGGCCGTTTTTCTGGCCGAGGGCCTCGACCAGGGGGTGTTCCGGGGCGACGGACATGAAGGTGGCCCCGAAGATGGTGTCGGGTCGGGTGGTGAAGATGGTGAGGGGTTGACTCTGGCCCTCGACCGGGAAGTCGATTAAGGCGCCGGTGCTCTTGCCGATCCAGTTGCGCTGCATGTTGCGCACCTTCTCCGGCCAGCCGGGCAGGCGGTCGAGTTCCGCCAAGAGCTCCTCGGCGTAGTCGGTGATCTTGAAGAACCAGCCGTTCATCTCCCGGGGCAGGACCTTGGTGTCGCAGCGCCAGCAGAGGCCGTTATCGACCTGCTCGTTGGCCAGCACCGTCTGGCAGGGCTCGCACCAGTTGACGGTGGTCTGCTTGCGGTAGATCAGCCCCCGCTTGAACAGCTCGATGAACAGGCCCTGCTCCCAGCGGTAGTAGTCACGGTCGCAGGTGGCCAGTTCCCGGCCCCAGTCGTAGCTAAATCCCATCCGCTTGAGCTGGCGGCGCATGTAGTCGATGTTGTCGTAGGTCCAGGCGGCGGGGTGGGTGCGGTGCTTGACGGCGGCGTTTTCGGCCGGCAGGCCGAAGGCGTCCCAGCCCATGGGATGCAGGACGTTGGCGCCGCGCATCCGCTGGTAGCGGGCGATGACGTCGCCGATGGTGTAGTTTCTGACATGCCCCATGTGGATCCGGCCCGAGGGGTAGGGGAACATCTCCAGGAGGTAATACTTGGGCCGGGCCGGGTCTTCCTGGCAGGCGTAGCGGGAGTCGTCCCGCCAGATCGTCTGCCATCTTTCCTCGATGGCGGCGAAGTCGTATTCGATGCTCTCGTCAATGCGCATGGGTATGGAGTGGTGGTTGTCCGCCCGGCGTTATTGGTTCACGGGCGGCGGCTGGTAATCCTGCCGGGCCAGGGGCTCGAAGGTGGTGATGGCGTTCAGGAAGGCCAGTTCCACGGTGCCGATGGGGCCGTTACGCTGCTTGCCGATGATCACCTCGGCGATGCCCCGGCGGGGGTTGTCGGGCGACTTGTTATATACCTCATCCCGGTAGATGAAGCAAATCACATCCGCGTCCTGCTCGATGGCCCCGGATTCGCGCAGGTCGGAGAGCTGGGGCCGTTTGTCGGTGCGGCTCTCCAGGCTGCGGTTGAGCTGGGAGAGGGCGATCACCGGCAGGTGCAGCTCCTTGGCCATCGCCTTGAGCGACCGGGAGATCTCGCTGATCTCCTGCTCGCGGCTGTCGGTGTGGCGCTGGCCGCGCATCAGTTGCAGGTAATCGACCACCACCAGGCCGATGTGGTGCTCGGACTTCAGGCGCCTGGTCTTGGCCCGCATCTCCAGTACCGAGATGGCCGGGGTGTCGTCGATGAAGATGGGGGCCTTGGCCAGCATCCCGGTGGCCCGCACCAGCTTGGGCCAGTCGTGCTCGCTGAGCCGGCCGGTACGCAGGCGACTGGAATCGACCCGGCTGATCGAGCACAACATGCGCATCGCCAGTTGCTCTTTCGCCATCTCCAGGCTGAAGACCGCCGCCGGGGTCTTGAAGAGGAGGGCGGCGTTCTGCACCAGGTTCATGGCGAAGGCGGTCTTGCCCATGCTGGGTCGGCCGGCGACGATGATCAGATCCGAGGGTTGCAGGCCGGCGGTGAGCTTGTCGAAGTCGTCGTAGCCGCTGGGCACCCCGGTGATGTGCTCCTGTCGCTCGGCCAGCTTCTCGATGTAGGCGAAGGCGGCCTTGACCACCTCGCCCATGGGCGCGAAGGCCTGGTTGCTCTTGGCGCTCGAGATGTCGAAGATCCGCTGCTCGGCGCCGTCGAGCAGGAGTTCGATCTCGTCCTGCTCCTCGTAGCAACGGCCGGCGATCTCGCTGGTGGCCTTGATGAGCTGACGCAGGACGCTCTTGTCGCGGACGATCCGGGCGTAGTGGGTGATGTTGCTCGCCACCGGCACGATGTCGGCCAGGCCGGCGAGGTAGGCGGCGCCGCCGATCTCCTCCAGCCGGTTTGCGGCTTGCAGTTGGTTGGCGACCGTGACCAGGTCCAGGGGCTCGGTGCGGGAAAACAGGGTGAGCATGGCCCCGAAGATGGTCTGGTGGGCCGGGCGGTAGAAGTCGTCGGGTTTTAAGAGGTCGGCGACCTTGTCGATGGCGCCTGGGGCCAGGAGGAGCGAGCCCAAAACGCCCTGTTCCGCCTCGATGTTTTGCGGAGGGAGGCGGCTAAGGGCGGAAGAAGCGGCGGAGGGGGCGGGTACCATAGGGCAGCGATCCGGGGCTAAGTATAAACGGCAACCTGCCGCCGCAAGCGGTGCCACGTCTGGCGCCTGGGGCCGTCAAGACCCGTAGTTCGCCGCCCCGTCGGCCCGGCGCGGGGCCGGGGAACTCGTCTCTTGGCGACCGTCCGGCCCTCGCCGTTGCAGGGCAAGGGCCGGAGGTGGTTTGAAAACTTCGCTGTAACTATACCAGCCGCGCCCCATCTGCTTGGTCACCAGCCGGCTCACATACCAAAAGTATAGCTCGCCGGCTGGTTTCGCGCATCTGGGGCGCGGCTGGATAGTTACGGCCCCCAGCCGGTGACAATGCTGCGGCACTAAGCTGGATAGTTACATTTCGCTGGCCCTGGGCCCTTACTCGGCCAGGGGAACGATGTTCACCTTCAGCTTGGCCAACACCTGGTAGCCGACCTTGACGGTGACCTCGGTCTCGCCCACCCGCTTGATCGGCTCGTCTAAGACGATCTTGCGCCGGTCGATGACCAACCCCTGCTCGGCCAGGCGGTCGGCCAGGTCGCTGGAGGTCACCGAGCCGTAGAGCTTGTTCTCCTCGCCCACCCGCTTCTCGATGGTCAGGGCCTGGGCCTCGATCCGCTTGGCGATGGATTCGGCATCCTGGCGCTGCTGCTGCTTGCGGGCCTCGATGGCCACCTTCTCGACTTCGAGCCGGGCGAGATTGCCCTTGCTGGCGGAAATGGCCAGGCCCTGGGGCATGAGGAAATTACGGCCATACCCCGGCTTGACTTTAACGACATCGCCTTCCTCGCCTAGATTGTCAACGTTTTGTTTTAAGATCAATTGCATGGTTACGCCTCGTGATGAAGTGTTTTTTAGTTGCAAGAAGATAGTGAGGTGTTTTCCGCCCGGTGTCCAGCCCGAATCTTCCGGGGGCACCCGAAGTTCAGCGACCTTTGGGATGCAAGGTGCGGGAATGACCTGGCGCCCCCTGGTCTTAGGCCATCAGATCTTGTCCCCTGCCGCCGGCCCCCTGTTTTCTAAATTCCGCCCAGACATCGGCTAGGCCGAGCAGGGCCAGAAGGATGAAGCCGTAGGCCTGAATGACCAGAAAAAACAAGATCAGCCCCCGGATCGGGTTGGGCATCGACCACCGGCGGCAGAGGTGATTAAAGACATCGAACCCCTGCATACCGTAGAGGGTGACGGTGACGATCATCAGATTCATGCCGATCAGGCCCGCCCGGCCGGGCACGAACAGGGCGCTACCCGCCACGATGAACACCCATACCAGGGGAAAGGGCAGCCGTCCATCCCCCGCGTCTTCCCAGGTGACTCCGGACTCGGTCTTGCCGAGCAGCCAGTTGGCCAGGGTCATGTTCAGCCAGACGACAAAGACGGTCATGGTGGCCAACAGCCCGGGCAGGATCTTGGGGATCAGCTCACGCCCTCGGTCGATGGCGGCCCGCAACTCCGCCTGCACGTCTAAGGAGACATCCGGGCCCTTGCTGTAGGTCTGGTAGGCCCCGGACAGGCCCTGATCGATCTGGTCGAGCAACTCGCGGTATATGTTGCCGTGGCTGACAACGCTGACCAATAGGCCGATCCCCAGCCAGGAAAGGGCCAGGGCGACGGCACCTTGCAGCAGGGAGCCGTAGAAGGCCTCCCGGCGCTTGAGTCCCCGGGTCAGCACCAGCCCCGCCGGCAGCAGACTCGCCGAAAGCAGCAGGATGGGCAGGCCACCGGTCAACAGCGAGATGCCGCCCGCGATCAGCACCGCCTGGAAGATAATCCGGGCGGCCTTTGCCGGCCCGTGCACCACCGGCAGACAGATTACCGGCAGGGGGGCGAGGAAGAACATCCAGGCCGTGCCCGGCGACAGGGTCGGCAATACCAGCAGGATCGCGCTTAGCAGGACGCCGCGCCAGTGCTCTCGGTCAAGGTTGGGCACGGATTATGTCGTCCTCGGCGCTGGGAATAGGCCTTAGATGCCCGCGCAAAAGGGGGCGTCTCAACGGGTCTCGGGGCGCCCCTGTCCCTGGCTGTCGCCGCGGCCCTCGAAGCCGTTCCTGCTGGCCTGCGGCGCCCGGGTGATGATGCCGGTGTAGGGCAGGAGGGCGATCTGCCGCGCCCGCTTGATGGCCTCGGTGAGCTGCCGCTGATGCTTGGCGCAGTTGCCGTAGATGCGCATGGGGATGATCTTGCCCCGCTCGGTCAAGAAGTTGGACAGGGTCTTGACGTCCTTGTAGTCGATATCAACCGACTGTTCGGCGCAAAAACGGCAGACGCGCTTGCGGTCAAAGGTCTTGCGGGGTCTCTTGTTCTGATTCTTGTTGGTTGGTCTCATCGGTATTCTCCTTGACTTTCGGGCGAGCCGTTACTCGTCGTCACTGCTGTTGCTGGCCGCCGTCTCGGGATTGATCTCCCGCACCGGCCTCTCCTTTTTGGGCCCGTACACCTCCTGGGTCTTGACGGTCAGGTATTTAAGCACCTTGTCGTCAATGCGGAAGAGACGCTCGATCTCGTTTACCGCCTCGGGCATCCCGGCGTACTCGGTGAAGACGTAGTAGCCCTGGGTCTCCTTGCTGATGGGGTAGGCCAGCTTCTTGAGCCCCCAGCGGTCGAGCTGGTCGATCTTGCCGCCGGCGGCCTCGATGATCCCGTTGCTGCGCTCGATGATGGCGGTGACCTCATCCTCGCTGGCCCCGGGCCGGATGATACAGATGGTTTCGTACCTGCGCATGTTTTCCTCCTTTTGGACGTTGGCGGCAAGCGCTCGCCGCATGGCCCCCGCCGGTCTGGACGAGGGGCAAGGTGGGTAAAGATATACCGCAAAAGTAAACCGCCTAGTTACCACGGTGAACGTTTTCTTGTCAAACCTTATTTTGCGATGCACCCCCTTTGGGGTCAGGTCTTGAAAGATGGCGATTTCCGCCCTGGTGCTGGGCCCGGCGAGGGTTGTTTCCAGTCCAAGCGGCGGGGGGCGCGTCTTTTAGAGGTCGAATTGTATTGCAAGGTTTGCACGGTTTAAGGTAAAAAACCATCTGCGTGCGCATGGCGGCCAACCCTATCCGAGGAGCTTATGCTGAAGGTCAACGAGCGTCCATACGAGTTTACGCCCGGCCTGCGGCTTGCGGAACTGGCCCGGCGCTTAAAGCCTGACGCCGACGTCTTCATCGTCAACGGTTTTCCGGTCCCGCCCGCCACCGAGCTTCAGGATCACGACCATTGCTGGCTCATCCGCCGGGGCGAAAAGATGGGCCTGGAGGAGATGGAGCGTCTGCTCTACGCCCGCCACACCCCCGGGGTGCAGGCCAGAATCAAGGACAGCCGGGTGGGGATCATGGGCCTGGGCGGCCTGGGTTCGGTGGTGGCGGTGGCCCTGGCCCGCATTGGGGTGGGCGGACTGCTGCTCGCCGATTACGACCTGGTCGAGCCCAGCAACCTGAACCGCCAGCAGTTTTTCGTCGATCAGGTGGGGATGAAAAAGACCGAGGCCCTGCGCCAGAACCTGGCCCGCATCAACCCCTACCTGCGGGTCGAGACCTTCGACCAGGAACTGACCGAGGAAAACATCCCCCTGGTCTTTGCCGGGGTGAAGGTCTTGGTCGAGTGCTTCGATGGCCCCCGGATGAAGGCCTTGGCCCTGCGCACCGCCCTGACCCGCATGCCCGAGGCTGGATACGTAGGCGCCTCTGGTCTAGCGGGATACGGGGAGAACGACTTGATCCGCACCCGGCGGCTTAGGCCCCACGTCTATATCGTCGGCGACGGCGAGGCCGAGGCCCGGCCCGGCCAGGGCCTGATGGCCCCCCGGGTGGGGATCGCGGCCCACCATCAGGCCAACCAGGTGCTGCGCCTCCTGTTGGGCTTAGATTAAGGGCCATCACCGCCGCACGGGCCAACCCCGGACGTGCCACCTCCAACCAGACCAAACTGCAACTTTCGCAACCATTTGGAAATTATATGAAAATAATTGTCAACGGCGAGGATCGCCAGGCTCCGCCGGGCATCACGGTGGCGGCCTACGTGGCCACCCTGGGCTTTGATCCGGAAACGGTGGTGGTGGAGCTGGACGGCCAGATCCTGGGACGTTTCGAGTACGACGAGCGGCGGCTGGCCGAGGGCGCGGAGCTGGAGCTGATCCGCTTCGTGGGAGGGGGCTGAGATGCTGACCATTGCGGGCAAGACCTTCTCCTCCCGGCTGTTCACCGGCACCGGCAAATTTTCCTCGCCCCAGGTGATGCGTGAGGCCCTGGAACGCTCGGGCAGCGAGATGGTGACCGTGGCCCTGCGTCGCGTCGATCTCGCCGACCCCGCCGACGACATCATGCGGGTGCTGGACCGAGAGCGGTTTTTCTTCCTGCCCAACACCGCCGGGGCCAGGAACCACAAGGAGGCGGTCCGTCTGGCCCGGCTCGCCCGGGCCTCGGGCGGCGGCGACTGGGTGAAGCTCGAGGTCACCCCCGATCCCCGCACCCTGCTGCCCGATCCGGTGGACACCCTGCTCGCGACCGAGGAACTGGTCAAGGAGGGTTTCGTGGTGCTGCCCTACATCAACGCCGACCCCATCCTGGCCCTGCGGCTTCAGGAGGCGGGGGCGGCGGCGGTGATGCCGCTGGCGGCCCCCATCGGCACCAACCGGGGGCTTGTCACCCGCTACCAGATCGAGATCATCATCCAACAGGCAACGGTGCCGGTGGTGGTGGACGCCGGCCTGGGCGCCCCCTCTCACGCCGCCCAGGCGATGGAGATGGGGGCGGACGCGGTGCTAGTCAACACCGCCATCGCGGTGGCCGGAGACCCGGTGGCCATGGCCGACGCCTTTCGGCAGGCGGTAATCGCCGGTCGCTTGGCCTTCAAGGCGGGACTGGGAAGGGTGTCCGACCAGGCTGCCGCCTCCTCGCCCTCATCCGGCCTGGAGTTCATCCGCTGATGGCTGACTTCTCCCTGCCAGGGTTCACGGAACTTATCCGGCGCGCCGCCCGGCCCGGCAAGACGGAGGTGCTGGCGGCCCTGGCCGCCGAGCGGCTCGACCTGGAGGGGCTGGCCGCCCTCCTCTCCCCGGCGGCGGAGGAGTTCCTGCCCCAAATGGCCAGCCGTTCCCGGCGGATCACCGGGCAGCGCTTTGGCCGGGTGATCCAGATCTACGCCCCCCTTTATCTTTCCAACTACTGCGCCAACCGCTGTCTCTACTGCGGCTTTTCGGCCGAGAACCGTATCCGCCGCCGCTGCCTGACCCTGGAGGAGGTGGATGCCGAGGCCCAGGCCCTGATCGACCGGGGGATCAGGCATCTGCTCCTGGTCTCCGGCGAGGCCCCCCAGGTGCTGGGGGTGGATTATCTCGCCCAGGTCGCCCGGCGGCTGGCCGGACGCTTCGACTCGCTCTCCATCGAGGTGCAGCCCCTGGGCGATGATGACTACCTCCGGCTGTTTGCCGCTGGCATCACCAGCGTGGCGGTCTATCAGGAGACCTACGACCCGGAGCTGTACCGCCGGCTGCATCTGGCCGGCCCCAAGATGGATTACGCCTACCGGCTCGCCACCCCGGGACGGGCCGCGGCGGCGGGGATGCGGGAGGTGGGGATCGGGGCGCTCCTCGGCCTTAACGACTGGCGGGCCGAGGGTCTGGCCCTGGGCGCCCATCTGGCCTGGCTGCGCCGCCGCTTCTGGCGCACCGGGCTTACGGTGTCCTTCCCCCGCATCCGCCCGGCCTCGGGCGGGTTTAAGGCCCTGACCCCGGTTTCGGAGCAGAACCTGGCCCAGCTCATCTTCGCCCTGCGCCTCTTTGACCACGACGTGGGGCTCCTGCTCTCGACCAGGGAGGAACCCCGGTTCCGCAACGGGATGCTGGGCCTGGGCCCCACCCGTTACTCGGCGGGCTCCTGCACCGCCCCTGGCGGCTACGCCGAGGAGGGCCTGGGCGACGAGCAGTTCGCGGTGGACGATCACCGCTCGGTGGCCGAGGTCTGCGCCGCCATTCATGAGCAGGGCCTAGACCCGGTGCGCAAGGACTGGGATCGCTGTCTCCAGGCCGGATAAGGCCGAGAGCGGGCCATCCCGGCGGATCTTGATCTCTATCGGCAAGGCTTTTGCCGTCAATCAACCTTATAGACAGGAGTAAGCACATGGCGGATCTGAAGAAGATGTACTCAACGATCCTGGGCGATCATTTCCCGCTGGAGATGACCATTTCCTTTGGCGATCAGACCCTGGTCTATCGCAAGAAGACCTGGAAGATCCCGATGGAGGACGGCACCGTTGACGAACGCGGGGTGCGCTACGGCGAGAATCCCGATCAGGAGGCGGCCCTCTACGAGCTGACCAACGGCAACCTGGTCCTGGGAAATTGCCAGTTTATCGGCCCCGGCCACGGGCTGGTGAGCGCCATCGGGGTCGAGGACATGCTGCAAGTCGGCAAGCACCCGGGCAAGATCAACCTCACCGACATCGACAACGGCCTCAACATCGTCAAATACCTCATGGGGCGTCCCGCCGCCGCCATACTTAAGCACAACAACCCCTGCGGGGTGGCCCTGGGCGACTCCTTGAGCCAGGCCTACGACCGGGCCAACCGGGCCGACCGCATCGCCGCCTTCGGCGGTTGCGTGGTGCTGAACCGGCCCTGCGATAAGGCCACCGCCCAGGCCATCAGCGAGAACTACCTGGAGGTGGTGGCGGCCCCGGAGTTCGAGGAGGGGGTGCTTGCCATCCTGCAAACCAGGAAAAATCTACGGGTGGTGCGGATTGGCGGCATCGACCGGCTGGCCGAGTTTGAAAAATTCCGCTTCGTGGATTTCAAGAGCTTGATCGACGGGGGGATAATCGTCCAGCAGTCGGCGGTCAACTCCATCCGCCGGGCCGAGGACTTGAAGCCCGCCCTCTGCACCTTCAAGGGTAAGAGCTACCAGGTGGAGCGCGAGCCCAGCCAGCGCGAGCTTAACGACATGATCTTCGGCTGGGCGGTGGAGCACGGGGTCACCTCCAACTCGGTGATCTACGTCAAGGACGGCTGCACGGTGGGTATCGGCACCGGCGAGCAGGACCGGGTGGGGGTGGCGGAGATCGCCGTCCACAAGGCCTACATCAAGTACGCCGACATCCTCTGCTTCGACCGTTATCGCCTCTCCTACGGCGATTTGGTGCTGGAGATCGAGAAGGGCAAGCGTCCCAAGGCCGACCAGCAGGCCATCGATGAGCAGGCCCAGGCCGACCGGGCGGGATTGCCGGGCTCGGTGATGATCTCCGACGCCTTCTTCCCCTTCCGGGACGGGGCGGACGTGGGCATCCGTCAGGGGGTGTCGGCCATCCTGCAGGCGGGCGGCTCGCTACGCGACTTCGAGACCATCGAGGCCTGCAACGAGGCCCGGCCCCAGGTGGCCATGAAGTTCACCGGTCAGCGTTCCTTCAAACACTGATGCCTCCGACCGAGACCAGGGCCAACGGGGGCGGGTCTCGCCCCCCCCGCCGCTAGCCGGAGATGGCCGCCGAGGGGCCAGCCGGACTGGGGGAGACCCTGGAATCGCTGTTTAGGCAGCGGGACTGGCAGGGCCGTCTGCGGCTGCACCAGGTCTTTGTCTTCTGGGAGGAGGTGGTGGGGGCGGAAATCGCCCGTCACGCCCAGCCCCAGTTCATCCGGGGCGAGACGCTCTGGGTCGAGGTCTCGGATTCGGTGTGGATGCAGCACTTACAGTTTGAATGGCGGCCGCTGCTGGACTTGATCAACGAACGGCTGGCGGCGGGAGGGGAGGGGACTGCCAGCTTGAAAGAGTTGCGGTTTCAGCTCGCCTCAGGCCGGATGCCAACGCCGCCCCCGGCCAAGACTCCGCCCCGGCGGGACATTGACCACCATGAGCTGGCCAGGTTTTCGGCCCTGCTCGCCGGAATCGAAGACCCCGAGCTGCGCGAGGTCATGCGCCGGGCCTGGCGGGCCTGTTCTTCCTGATGACTTCCAGGAGATCGTTGCAGAATTTGTATGATTGCAAGACTTGACCCCATAGGTGACCCCTTAGGACTTAAGGGACAGTTTTTGATCGCCACCCCGCAGATGCCCGACCCCAGGTTTAAGGAGCAGTTGATCTACCTCTGCTCCCACGACCAGGGCGGGGCGATGGGGCTGGTGGTCAATCGCCCCTCGGCGCATTCGCTGCTTGAGATCTTCAAGGGCCTGCAAGTTGAGGTGGGGAAAGGGGAGTGGCCACCCATCTACCTGGGCGGGCCGGTGGAGACGGAGGCGGCCTTCTTCCTCTACACCGACGACTACCAGGCCGGTGATTTCCTGGCGGTCGGCGGCGGCATCCGCCTGTCGCGCGACCCTCGGATCCTCCACGACCTGGCGGCGGGGCAGGGGCCGCGGCGTTATATCTTCGCCTTGGGTTACGCGGGCTGGGGGCCAGGTCAGTTGGAAAACGAGCTGACGGTGAACGGCTGGCTGACCCTGCCGGCGGAGGCGTCGATCATCTTCGACACCCCGGACGTGGAGAAGTGGCAGCAGGCGGCCCGGCGGTTCGGGATCGACATCGCCATATTTAACGACCAGGTGGGCCTGGCGTAATCCCGCCGGGACGGGCGCTCCTCGGGGCGAACGGCCTGGCATTGCAGACAAGAAAGGTGCCCCGATGCCCAAGGAAATTTTTCAATGCCGAGAATGTGGCTACTGCTGCCAGGGCGAGACCACGGTTTCCCTGACCCCCGAGGACGTGGCCCGGATGGCCGACTACCTGAAGATCTCCGTGGCCGAGCTCAAGTCTCGCTACCTCCGGGAGAAGGACAAGGTGATCCAGATGCGGGTGGTGGACGGGCACTGCATCTTCTACAACGGCGGCTGCACCGTCCATCCTGGCAAGCCCTGGCGCTGCACCCAGTGGCCGCTGCATCCCTCCATCCTAAGCGATCCCAACAACTTCGAGACCATCAAGGAGTCCTGCCCCGGGATCAGCAAGAGGATGGGCTACGAGGAATTCTGCAAGCGCCTGGCCAAGCTGACGCCTAAAAAATCGTGAGTGGTTGACAGCCCCGCCCGCTGCCGGCCGTGTCTCACCCCCCCAAAGCGTCTTCTGCCGCGCTCATCTCCCGCCGCCTGACGTTCAAACTTGATGGCGTCGCAAAAAGACCGATCTACTGCGGCGCGTGGCGGTTTGGCTCGTTCGGCATAGCATCTGTATGGCCTCACTCGCCAAACACACCCCGCGCCTTGTATATCGGCCCTTTTGCTTAGCCATCGGCTACCTTTTTGCGAGATCATCAAACTTAAAAGTCGCGCTCCCCGCCTGATCGCCTGCTGCTTGCGGTGCAAAATCAATTGTCAATTGCGCCGGATTCAGTATTATGGGCGGCAACTGGAGTCCCCGACTTACTTAAAAAACTAACCCCTGCGAAGCATAGATGAGCAACCGCACCGAATCACCCGTCAGTCGCGCCCCGGAACTCGCCAAGGCCTACGAATTTCACGCCCTTGAGGATCGCTGGCGCCAGGCCT
>JAJYJA010000226.1 GCA_021789795.1 Deltaproteobacteria bacterium
CTTCGTTGAGGCTATCGATACCAGCGGTTCGCCCTTTAAGGGCCCGGAGCAGGCCCCGGTGGCGGTGGTGGTCTTCAGCGATTTCCAGTGTCCGTACTGCGCCAAGTTGCAGCCGCTGTTGGATCAGATACTGAAGGCCTACCCCCAGGAGGTGAAGGTGGTTTACAAGCAGTTCCCCTTGCAGATGCACCCCTTTTCCATGCCGGCGTCCCTGGCGGCCATGGCCGCGAATCGGCAGGGAAAGTTCTGGCCGATGCACGATAAAATTTTCGAGAGCTATCAGAGCGTAAACGAGGCTAAGCTTTCCGGGTTTGCCAAGGAACTTGGTCTGGATATGGCGAAATTCGATAAGGATATCGCGGACCCCAAACTTAAAGAACAGGTGTTGCGCGACCGGCAGGAGGGGATCGCGGCGGGGGTGCGGGGGACTCCCACCCTGTTTGTCAATGGCCGTCAGGTAAGAGACCGTAGCTTTGAGGGCTTAAAGGCCTTGGTCGATGGGGAGTTGCAACGTCTGAAGGCCCGGGTTAAGCCGTAAAGGGCCGCAAGCGTCGTGGGGAGAAAGACAGCCGAGGGCTAAGCAAAAGGGCCGATATGAAAAGGCGCTGGGTGCGTTTGGCGAGTGAGTGAGGCCTGCATCTGGTGTATGCCGAACGAGTCAAACCGCCCCGTAACGCATAGATCGGCCCTTTTGCGACGCCATCAAATGGGCCGGGCCGTGGTCTGGTTCCATTGCCGGGGCCGGCGGTCTTGGGCCTTGGATTTGGGTTTGACATATTTGTGTTGGTGCGGCTCCCAGGGCCTGCCAGTCGGTCTGCCGCCGGCCGGGGCTGGCTCCACCTGCACCGAGATCATCTTGCCGGTTACCGGACGCAGGGTGAGGGCCTGGATGATGGTCTCAGTGTGACGGCTCTCGGCCTCGATGATGGTGGAACTGCGCAAGATATCGATGTTGCCGAGCTTGATGGGGGCGGAATTAAGCGCCGCATTGAGCTCGGCCAGCAGACGTTTGGTGGTCAGGCCGTCCCGTTTGCCGATATTTAGGTGCAGGCGGGCCATCCGGCCCGGCCCCAGCACCCCTCCTGTCTTGCCGCCCCTGGCTTCCTTAAAACGACTTTTTTCTTCCGTTTCCCGTAGATTTAGGTCTATGGCTCCCCGGTAGTAATCCAACAATCGGTTGAACTCCACGGACAGCAGCCTGGCGATCAGCTCCTCGCGGCTCATCTCGGCCAAGGCCTCGCCGATGCGGGGCAGAAATTTTTCCCGTAGCTCCGGGTTGATCTCAACCTGTTTCATGGCCGCGACCCGGTGCAGCAACTGCCGTTCGCAGACCTCCTGCCCGGACGGCACTTGTTCCCGTCTGAATTTTCTTTTGATTCGTCGCTCCAACTCCTGAATCCGGTGACGTTCGTAGCCGGAGACCAGGGATACGGAGATGCCGGCCCGTCCGGCTCGGCCTGTCCGGCCGCTGCGGTGGGTGTAGTTGGCCGCCTCGTCTGGCAGGTTGTAGTTGATGACGTGGGTCAGCTCTTTTACGTCGAGCCCCCGGGCCGCCACGTCGGTGGCCACCAGCAGGCGCAGGCTCATGGCCCGGAAGCGTTCCATCACCTGATCGCGCTGGGCCTGGGAGAGCTCCCCGTGCAAGGCCTCGGCGTTATAGCCGTCGGTGATCAGTCGCTCGGCGATCTCCCGGGTCTCCTGCCTGGTGCGGCAGAAGATGATGGCGTACATGTCCGGGTTTAAGTCGGCGATGCGTTTCATGGCCTGGTAGCGGTTCCGGGGGGCGACTAGGTAGTAGAGGTGCTCGACGTTTTCGGCGCCGGTGTTGCGGTCTCCCACCGTGATCTCCAGGGGGGAGCGCATGTAATTTTGGGCGATGGTTGCCACCTCCTGGGGCATGGTGGCGGAAAACAGGGCGGTGCGTTTATCCTTTGGGGTTTCGGCCAGGATGGCGTTGAGGTCATCCTGGAATCCCATTTGCAGCATCTCGTCGGCTTCATCTAAGACTAGGGCCCGGATGGCGCTGATGTCGATCTCACGGCGGCGGATAAGATCCAGGAGTCGACCAGGGGTGGCGACCACGATATTGGCGCCCCGTTTGACCTCCTTGATCTGGAGGAGGATGTTGGCCCCGCCGTAAACGGCCACGGGCTTGATCCCCGGGGTGCAGCGGGCCAGGGCCACGATGTCCTTGCTTACCTGTAGGCAAAGCTCCCTGGTGGGACAGAGGATGAGCCCCTGGGGTGTGTGCGATTGGGGATTGATCGTCTGGATTAGGGGCAGGCCAAAGGCGGCGGTCTTGCCGGTGCCGGTCTGGGCCAGGGCGATCAGGTCGCGCTCGCCGCCGGACAGCCAGGCGTGAATGACTTGCCGCTGCACGGGGGTCGGCTCTGAGAAGCCCAGTTGGTCGAGGGCCTGGATTAGTTCGGCGTTTAGGCCTAGGGTGCTGAAGGTGTTCATGGGGTGTGGTTGGCTGAATTCGCTGGGGCGGGAAAAAAAATGCCCCGCACGAGGCGGGGCATTTGGCAAGCAGGTTGCCGACAGAGACGGCAACAGGCGCGATAATTTTTACTTAAGTAGCACAACGTTGTCGGCGGCAGGTCCCTTGTTGCCCTCGACCACGTCGAACTGAACCCGGGCGCCCTCTTCCAGGGTCCGGTATCCGTCCGCCTTGATGGCGGAGTAATGGACGAATACGTCCGTTCCGTCGTCCTTTTCAATGAACCCAAATCCCTTTGACGCGTTAAACCATTTGACTTTGCCCTCTGACATCTCTAACAGCTCCTTAGTGCTCGGCCCGGATGGGCCTCTTAGTAAAATTGCCGAATCGACTTCGGCGGCAGCTCTGCTTGGCGTCCTAACAAAAAAACCGCACTTCCAATGCCCCGGATGTGCGGTTTAGACTTATTCTGCAAGAATCGACAAACAAGGCTGCACAAACTATTGTGACTTACAATAGCACAGCCTAGAAAAAAAACAAAGGTTTTTTTTGCCCTCGCTCATGAATGGGTGGAGGTGAAAGCAGGGCATTGGGGGGGCCATTGGTTGTCAAGCGGCCATCAAGGTCGCGTTTCTCTAGGCGCACGGGCGTTTCGGCGGTGGAATCGCGG
>JAJYJA010000227.1 GCA_021789795.1 Deltaproteobacteria bacterium
CCAGAACCGGGTGCGCTACGCCATCAACCGCCGGGCCGCCGGCCAGGCCGGACTGCAACTAAGCGCCCAACTGCTGAAGAGCGCCGTCGAGATCAAGGATGAGTAAGATTGATGATCTCGCAAAAAGATAGCCGATGGCGTAACTATCCAGCTTAGTGCGCAGAATTGGCATCTACTGGGAACCGTAACTATTCAGTCGCGCCCCAGATGCGCGAAACCCAGCCGGCGAGCTATACTTTCGGTATGTGAGCCGGCTGGTGACAAAGCAGATGGGGTGCGGCTGGATAGTTACCCGATGGCTAAGCAAAAGGGCCGATATACAAGGCGCGGGGTGTGTTTGGCGAGTGAGTGATATGGCGAAGACCAGGACTGACCGGCCACGGGCCGACCGGACCAGCCCGGTTCGCGCTTGACAAGGGGAAGGAATCATGACTGTTGCCAAGAAGATGATCGAGTTCAACCAAGGCGCCTCCTGGATCCGCAAGATGTTCGAGGAGGGAATGCGGCTGAAGGCCCGTTACGGCGAGGATCAGGTCTTCGATTTCAGCCTGGGCAACCCCGATCTGCCGCCGCCGCCCGAATTCGATCAGACCGTGCGGCGCCTGACCGACGGACACGATCCGAACCTGCACCGATACATGCCCAACGCCGGCTACCCCCAGGTGCGGAGCCGGATCGCGGCCAAGGTCTCGGTGGAACAGGGGATGACGGTGGATGGCCAGGGGGTGGTGATGACCTGCGGGGCGGCCGGGGGTTTGAACGTGATCCTCAAGGCCCTGCTCGATCCGGGCGACGAGGTGATCGTCATCGCGCCCTACTTCGTCGAGTATCTGTTCTACATCGACAACCACGGCGGCACGGCCAGGGTAGTGGCGGCGGGCAAGGACTTCGGGCTCGATCTCCCCGCCATCGCCGGGGCGCTCACCAGTCGCACCAAGGCGATCATCATCAACAGCCCCAACAACCCGACCGGCCAGATCTATCCCGCTCAGGACCTGGCGGAGCTGGGCCGCATCTTAAGCGCGGCGGGCGAACGATTCGGCACCACGGTGTATCTCATCGCCGACGAGCCCTACCGCAAGATCGTCTTCGACGGCCACCAGACCCCCAGCGTCTTTCGGCACTACCGGCACAGCCTGGTGGTTAGCTCGTTCTCCAAGGACCTCTCCCTGCCCGGCGAACGGATCGGCTTTATCGCCTGCCACCCGGAGATCGCGGAGCTCTCCGAGCTGATGGACGCCATGACCCTCGCCAACCGGATACTAGGCTTTGTCAACGCCCCGGCCCTGATGCAGCGGGCGGTGGCGGAGCTAACCGACCGCGCGGTGGACTGCGCGGCCTACGCCCGGCGGCGGGAGCTGTTCTGCCGGATGCTCGCCCAAGCCGGCTACGACTTCCTGCCCCCCAAGGGGGCCTTCTACCTCTTCCCCCAGTCGCCGCTCGCCGACGAGCTGCGCTTCATCGACATCCTAAAGGGGCACCGCATCCTGGCCGTACCGGGCCGGGGCTTCGGGACGCCGGGCTACTTCCGGTTGGCCTTCTGCGTCCCGGAGCAAACCATCGAACGTTCGGCCCCGGCCTTCAAGGCGGCCCTTGAGGCCAGCCGCAAGGGTTGACAGTGCCCGCCTTCAGCTCTTCAACTTCTTGGCCAGCATCTCACCCAGGGTGCCCAGGGACTCCCGGTCGCCCTTCTTGGCCTGCTGGTAATGCTTGAACTCCTGGCGGTCGTCCCCGTCCGCCTCCTCCTTCCGGCCCGGCTCCGGGCGCGCCTCGTCCTCCAAGGCGGGCAGGGAGAGGGATATCCGCCGCTCCTCCGCGCTCACCTTATCCACCCGCACCTCGACCTCCTGGCCCACCCGCACCACCTCGCGGGGATGATGTATCCTCCGGCCCCGACCCAGGGCCGAGATGTGGATTAAGCCGTCAAGCCCCTCCTCCAGGCTGGCGAAGGCCCCGAAGTTGGCCAGCCGCACGATCCGGGCCTGGTGCAGCGAGCCCTCGGGGTAGGTGAGGGAGGCGGTGGCCCAGGGGTCGGGCTGGGCGCCCTTCAAGCTGAAGGAGAAACGCTCGTTTTCCCAGTCGAGCTTCATCACCAACACCTCCAGGCGCTGGCCCACCCGCAGCCGCTCGTTGATGTCCTCGACATGGCCCCAGCAGACCTCGGACACCGGCAGCAGACCCTCCAGCCCGCCGATATCGACAAAGGCCCCGAAGTCGCGGATCGAGGTCACCGTGCCGCTGACCACCTCCCCCTCCACCAGGGTCTCCCGCAGCCGCTGGTAGTTCAGCCGCCGCTCCTCCTCCAGGATGGCCCGGTGGGAGACGATTAAATTCCGCCCCCCCTCTCCGAACTCGATGATCCGGAAGGCAAGCCGCGAGCCCACGATCTCCTCGCTGGTCAGCCGGGGCAGGCCGAGCTGGGAGAAGGGACAGAAGCCCCGGCCGCTGCCCGCGATCTTGACCGCGTAGCCGCCCTTGATCTCCTTTTCCACCACCCCCTCGACCGGGATGCCGCCCCGGTAGGCCTCCTCCAGGTGGGCGTTGGCCTCGCCGCCCCTGCCCAGCCTTAAAGTGAAACGCATCCCGCCCCGGTCCGAGCCGAGATAGTAGGCAGTCACCCGGTCGCCCAGCCGGAGGCTTGCCTGGCCGTCCTCGCTAGAGGCCTCGGCGGTGGCGAAATAGCCCTCGCTCTTACCCCCCAGGTCGATAAAGATCCACTCCTTGCCGATCCGCACCACCGTGGCGCTGACCTTCTGGCCCGGCTCCAGATTTACCGGCTCGGCGTAGGTTTCGGCGAGCAGTTGGGCGAAACTCGGTTCTTCTGTCATAGGATGCCTCTCGTGCAAGATTTAAAAGTTGTGGCGGTTTAAGTCAATCCGCCTATCGTTTGAGTTCAGGGGCGCGGCCTGCAAATTGGACAAAACTTAAAGAATGAGCCTTTGTGCATCCCCCGGAACGAAAGGTTATAGCTCGGCGAGCAATTCCCTGGCAGAAACGACCTTGGCAAACAAGCCGTTAAGCGCAGCAAGATAGGCTGCCTGAACACTCTCGGCGGTTACTTGAATACCATCGAAC
>JAJYJA010000228.1 GCA_021789795.1 Deltaproteobacteria bacterium
GCCAGGGGAGAACGGCGAGCCGAGAGAGCGGCCCGCCTTGTCCAACGAGGCCGGCAACCTGCTCGACCTGCGGCCTGGGGCCGAGATCAGGCCCGAGGAGCTGGAGATGCGGCTGGCCGCCGGGGTGTTGCGGGTGGGCGGCATGGAGTTTGAATTGACCGAGGAGCTCAAGGGCCTGCTCCGGGAGATGACGGCGGCGGAGGGGCGGCTGTCGGGCCAGGCGGTGGTCAGCGCCGCCGGTCGGGCCGGACGGGGCCTGGAGCAGGGGGTACGCCCGGAGGAGGAGGCGGATGACTCCCTCGCCGCCGGGCCGCTGGCCTACGACGAGTGGGACTACCGGCGGCTGGGATTCCGCAAACGCTGGTGCCAGGTGCGGCTCAAGGAGATCGCCCCGGTGGCGGGCAACTTCGTGGCCCATACCTTGAGTAAATACCGGGGGGTATTGACGACGCTTAGGCGGCAGTTCGAGATGATGAGCATCCAGGAGACCTTTGTCCGGCGGCAGCGGGAGGGCAGCGACATCGACCTCGACGCGGCGGTGGAGGCGGTGGCCGATCTCAAGGCCGGCCGGGCGCCTTCCGAGCGGCTGTTCGTCCGCCTGCAAAGGAACGACCGGCAGATCGCCGCCCTCTTCCTGCTCGACATGTCCTCCTCCACCGAGGGTTGGGTCAGCCTGGCGCTGCGGGAGTCCCTGATCCTGATGTGCGAGAGCCTGCGCGTCCTGGGCGACCGTTATGCCATCTACGGCTTTTCCGGGATGCGGCGGCTCAGGAGCGAGATCTTCCGCATCAAGGAGTTCGACGAGCCCTACAGCGAGGTCATCAAGGGCCGGATCGCCGCCATCACCCCCCAGGAGTACACCCGCATGGGGCCTGCCATCCGTCATGCCACCACCATCCTGGCCGGGGTCGAGGCCCGGGTGCGGCTGCTCATCACCCTCTCGGACGGCAAGCCGGAGGATTACGACGGCTACAAGGGCGCCTACGCCGTCGAGGACACCCGCCACGCCTTGATCGAGGCCAAGACCGCCGGCGTTCATCCCTTCTGCATCACCGTCGATCGCGAGGCCCACGGCTACATCGCCCACATGTACGGGGAGATCAACTACATCTTCATCGACCAGGTGGCCAAGCTGCCCCTGCGGATGCCGGAGATCTACCGCCACCTCACCAGTTGACCTGGGCCGGGGACTAGTTGTTGGCCGGCAAAAAAATACGGTTGCAAAAAGTAAGAGTTCCCCCTAGGCTAGGGATAAGCGGCGCGCCGGAGCCGGAATGGTGCTGGGCGTTTTGGGGCCAGTGGGGAATTTCAAAGACACGGGGAATAAAGCCATGAGCGGAAGAGGATGGTCGTTTAAGGCGGTGGCGGCGGGGATTTTTCTGTTGGCCTGCTGGTCGTTCGGGGGCTTGGGTCTCGCCGGGCAGGGGGCCGGTACGCAGTCGCAGCCAGGCGCGGCGGCCCAGGGCCAGGCCGAGTATGTGATCGGGATGGGCGATGTCTTGAAGATCATGGTCTGGAAGGAGCCGGACCTGACCTGCGAGCTGGCGGTGCGCAGCGATGGCCGGATCTCCCTGCCCCTGGTGGGCGACGTTCAGGCCGCCGGGCAGACGATCGGGGGGCTTAAGAAGACCCTGGAGCAGAGATACGGCAAGTTGATCACCGATCCGGCGGTGTCGGTGATGCTGACCCAGAGCAAGAGCCGCCGCTACTACATCATCGGCCAGATCAAGCAGCCGGGGGAGTTCCCGATCGATTTCCCCATCACCGTGCTTCAGGCCCTGGCCAAGAGCGGCGGCTTCCTGGATTGGGCCAAGAAGGACAAGATCACCATCGTCCGGCGCGGGGAGAACGGGCAGGAGAGCATCCTGCCCTTTGATTACGAGGCCCTGGTGGCGGGGCATAACCAGCAGCAGAATGTCCTGGTCCAGCCTGGAGACACGATTGTTGTCCCTTAGGAGAGTTAAGTGATGCGTAAATCGATGGCTAACAAACGCCGCTGGTCGCGGCGGTTAAAGGGCTGTGCCGCCCTGGCCGCCCTGGGTTGCGCCGCGGGTGGGTACGGTTGTCCGGGCGCGGCTTATGCCCGCCAGAATATCCTGGAGGGCAGGGTGTCGGTGGGTAGCGATTACGACTCCAACGTCTACAAGGACAACGCCGATCGCACCGGGGAGTGGAAGAGCCTGGTGGCCCCGGAGTTGAAGTTTTCCTCCAAGGGGCTTACCGACAGCATCATGCTGACCTACGCCCCGGATTTTGCTTACAACTTCCGGCGCCAGGCGGACGAGCAGGATCAGAACCTGGCCCTGGCGGCGGAGAAGGGGATCTCCTCCCGCTGGAAGCTGCATCTGGACGGCAACTACTCCGCCTTCGACCGGTTGAACTTCGAGGCCAACCAAAACCTCAGCAGCGCCCAGAACTTCCAGCGGGCCGACCCCGCCACCCAGGCCGAGATCGTGCGCCTCTTGTTCCCCGAGCTGGTCTGGGACCCGACCACCCAGATGGGCTACGTGGTCTCCCAGTTCAACGCCCGCTACGGCGCCAGCGACCGCAATCTGGTCAATCGCCTGCTCTTTGAGGGCGCCGGCGGCCGGCAGCGCTACTTGAGCACCAGCACGCATTTGAGCTCGGAGTACCAGTTCGCCGAGAAAAGTTCCCTGGTGCTGGGCTACGGCTTCGCCAACCAGGACTACCAGACCGGGCTGTTGGCCAACCACACCCAGCAGGCGCCGAGCATCATGGTTAACTACCAGGTGAACCAGCAGTGGCGGCTGGCGGCGGGCTACGATCTTATGTTCGACAGCTACGGCAACCCGCCGCCCGGCATCGGTACCGCGCTCAATACCGGGGACAGCAAGACCAACACCCCCCACCTCGAGGTGGAGTTTGCGATCTCGCCCCAAAACGCCCTGTTCTGGAATTACCGGCATCAGCAGGTCACCTTCGATGGCAACGGCAACGACACCACCAATCAGGGCGGGCAGATGGGCTGGCGGCACGGATTTGACCCGCGCACCACCCTGACCTCGGCGTTGGGCCTGAACTCCTTAAGCTACCAGACCATCACCC
>JAJYJA010000229.1 GCA_021789795.1 Deltaproteobacteria bacterium
CTTTGCCTTCATCATCGACCAGGCCGGGGGCCGGGCCATCACCGGCGACGGCAGAAACATCTTAGACATCGAGCCCGAGTCCCTGCACCAGCGGGTGCCGCTGATCATCGGCAGCAAGTACGACGTGGATCTGGTCGAGGATTTTCTCCTGGGCCGCAGATAGGCCCCCTAACTAACGGCGGGGATTACTGTTTAGGCCTCAACAATCACCGCCTATTCTATCGTCATCCGCGCACCTTCGAGATTCTGAGCCAGCGCCCTGCACATGACCTTCGAACACTACTATGACAAGCATTGGCTCTCCCTTGGGCCCTATTTTGCTCACCACCGCAAGCGATTTCTGCAAACTTGGCATCTCCTTGCGAGAAGACACACTTCCAATACCGGCCACGTACTAGACGTAGGAGGCGTTGGACCGATTGCCGCCTACCTTGCGACCCTTGGCTGGACTGCAACCGAATCGAAGCAAGATCTACGGGGCCCCCTCTCGTTTGCAGACGATCAATTCGATCTCATCTTGTGCACCGAGACCATCGAACACATAAAGGACAAGGAAAGCGATCAAATTGCCGACCTCGAAGCCTTCAACTACTCAGGCGTCAAAAACATGCTCCGGGAGTTGTCCCGCACCCTGCGACCGGACGGCCTGCTCCTGGTCACGACGCCGAACGCATGTTCCTTTCTGACACTTAGCAAGTGGCTTCACGGGCAACCGCTATTGATGGATCCTGGGCACCTTCGTGAGTTTTCGGAGTCGGAACTAGATCAGGTAGCGCGAGACAGCGGGCTTGTCCCTGTCTTCACCACCGTCGTTGACAGTTGGGAGCCAGACCCAATTCTTTCTAAAAAAGATGTGCTCCACTCGCTCGTCAGGCTCAGCAAGGACTTTGAATCGGTCAATCATGGCGACAACATAATCGCCTTCTTCTCGAAGTCCCCGCAGAGACCAGCAATCCGCAACCCTTAAGTCTAACGCGAACGTTATGACCTCCAGGCCGCCCCTCCCGTGGATGCTGCTCGCCACCCTGCTCCTGGCGCTGGCCCCGGCCAGGCTCTGGGCGCGGGAACTGATTACCGTGAATCAGGACGCCGTGATCCGGAGTGACTTCCTGGGGATCAACGCCGTCTATCACGCCTTCAACCACCTGCCGGAATCCCAGGAGATGGGGATGACCGGGGCCCTCCGCGCCCAGGAGATGAAGCGGCTTCACGAGTCCGGCATCCGCCTCGTCCGCAGCTACTACCGTCCTGACTGGGCCATGGGCGACGGGTCTTGGCTCGCCCCGGACTGGAATTCCCCCAAGATGAAGGCCCTCTATGCCTGGCTGGCCGACCTGCAAAAGATCGGCGTCCAGGTGGCCCTGAACATGGGCTGGTGGTTCCCGCGGGACGTGATCTGGAACCGGGACCAGCAGCTCGCCAGCTACCCCGACGACCTCGACGCCTACTGCCGCTGGGTCAGCGAGTCGGTGCACCAGATCGTCCAGGTGCGCGGCCTAAGCAACCTCAAGTACCTGGTGATGTTCACCGAGCCCAACGACCACTTCGGCGACCTGCCGCCGGGCAAAGGTCAGTGGGAGTACTACCGGGAGGTAGTCCGGGCCGTGAACCAGAGGCTGACCAAGGACGGCCGCCGGGGGCTGGTGAAGCTGGTGGGGCCGAACTCCACCCCCAGTCCGATGTGGCTCGACCGGGCGACGCAGGAGCTAAACGATACCCTAGACATCTACACCACCCACGTTTACGACCCGCGCAGCTACCAGGAGTGGCTGGCCTTCGCCCGCCAGGCCCAGACGGTGGTGGCTGGCACCGGCAAGCCGCTGTGGATCGACGAGTACGGTTCCCAGGACGCCGCCCTGAGAAAAAGCGGCCAGTACGGGGTCTTCCTGGCCGAGGCCAACGCCGCCTTCTTGAACGCCGGGGCGCAGTCGTCCTTTCTCTGGCTCTTATGCGACCAATACTACCCGGCGCCGATCAAGAACCTTAGCAACCAGGACTCCTTCCTGGACGGCAAGCACAACTGGGGGCTTCTGCCCTGGCTGCCGGACAACCAGGGCCCCCGACCCGCCTGGGAGGCCCTGGTGATGATGGCCAGGCTGATGGGCGGAACCGGCGTCCGGGTGGTCAAGACCACCGGCCCCGACGACCTGCCCGCCGCCAGCGTGGTCGATGCCCAGGGCAACCCCAGCGTGTTGCTGGCCAATCCCTCTCCCGCCGCCCGCGAGATTGAAATCGGCTTCTCCACCCCGCCCGCCCCGCCCCTCTACCGCTACGACTACCGGGCCGACGGCCAGCCGCGTCTTAAAATCAGTCCGGCCCCCGACCGCGGACCCGACCCCGGCGCCAACATCACCGCGGCACTGGCCCCCTTCGAGGTGACGATCATCAGCGGCCGGCGGCCCGCCCCGGACCCCGTCTTAAGCGAGATGGCCATTAAGACCCAAGGCCACCCGCCCGACCGCAACCTGGCCTTAAACCGGCCAGTCGAGGCCACGAGTTCCGACCCCGCCTGGCCCGCCGCCAACCTGACGGACGGCAAGCGCCTGACCTACTGGCGGCCGGCAGACGGCCGGGCCAGCCAGACGGCCATCATCGACCTGGGCCAGGCCTTCACGGTGCGCCAGATCGAGATCCTGCAAAGCTCTCCCGGCCTGGGCCGCGGAACCCTCCTCCCCGCCGCCCAGGGGAAGATTTCCCTGGCCTGCTCAACTGACCGGCGCATCTGGCATTCCCTCCCGCTGCACGACCATCGCCCCAACGCCGCCACCGCCCTGATCGTCCCCCTGACGCCCCGGCTGGCCCGTTACCTCCGGGTGCGCTACCAGCCCCCGGCCCGGACGGCATCCCCAGCCAGAACCGGCTGGTTCTTGAGCGAGATAAAGGTATTCGGGCACTAAACCCCTTCCCCGGCCAGGGCGGCCCACAAGCGCCCGCCCCGCCCTGGGCGTCATGCGAAAGGTATTGTCAAGCCGAGAAAAATCAGCGATAGTGCCTTGTTTCAGGAATCAGGAAACAGGGGTCAGGAGACAGGATTAACATAAAAGTAGGAGCCACCAAAGATGC
>JAJYJA010000230.1 GCA_021789795.1 Deltaproteobacteria bacterium
GCATCTCCTTTGCGGCGGTGGACAGGCGATGAGCGAGGCCCGGCCATGAGGGCCATGAGTCCGGGCCAGCGGCGTTGGCGGCGTTTCCGGGCCAACCGGCGCGGCCTTGTCAGCCTGGTGATCTTCCTGGTCTTGCTGACGACCACCCTGGCGGCGGAGCTGGTCAGCAACGACAAGCCCCTGCTGGTCATCTACCAGGGCCGCCTCTACTTCCCGATTCTGCGGGCCTATCCCGAGACCACCTTTGGCGGCGACTTCGCCACCGAGACCGATTACCAGGACCCCTTTGTCCGCCAGCGTCTCTCCTCGGGCGGCAACCACGTCTTTTTCCCGCCCAATCCCCACGGCTACGACTCCATCGACCTGTGGCACGCCCGGCCCTTTCCCGCCCCGCCCAGCCGCGACCACCTCCTGGGAACCGACGACCGGGGCCGGGATGTCTTGGCCCGGCTGATCTACGGCTTTAGGCTTTCTATCCTCTTCGGCCTGGCGCTGACCGCCATCGGCACCGTCGTCGGCATGGCGAGCGGGGCGGTGATGGGCTATTTCGGCGGCAAGACCGATATGTTGATGCAGCGGGCCATCGAGATCTGGGGCTCCATGCCGGAGCTCTACCTGTTGATCATCTTCTCCTCCATCTTCCGGCCCTCGGCCCTGCTGATCTTGATTCTGCTGTCGCTCTTTGGCTGGATCGGCCTTTCCGACTACGTGCGGGCCGAGTTCCTGAAGGGCCGTAACCTCGATTACGTCACCGCCGCCAAGGCCCTGGGGGTGGGCGACTTCACCATCATGTGGCGGCATCTTTTGCCCAACGGCATGACCCCGGTGATTACCTTCCTGCCCTTTCGGATGTCTGGGGCGATCGTGGCCCTGGCCAGCCTGGATTTTCTGGGCCTCGGGGTGCCGCCGCCCGCCCCCAGCCTGGGGGAGTTGCTGGCCCAGGGCAAGGCCAACATCGACGCCTGGTGGCTGTCGATCAGCAGCGTTCTGGCCCTGGTCGGTACCCTGACCCTGTTGATCTTCATCGGCGAGGCCCTGCGGGAGGCCTTCGACCCCCGGCAGGCGTAGATGCTCGCCATCAACGATCTCACGGTGAGTTTTGTCGGGGCCGATCAGCCGGCGGCGGTCAAGGGGGTGTCGTTGGCGGTGGCTCCGGGCGAGACCGTGGCCTTGGTGGGCGAATCTGGGTCTGGCAAGTCGGTAACCGCCCTGACCATCCTCAGGCTGCTGGAGACGGTGGCCCAGGTGGCGACCAGGGGCGAGATTGTCTTCCAGGGCCAAGACCTCCTGCGCTTGACGCAGCCGGAGATGGCCCGGATTCGCGGCAACCGCATCGCCATGGTCTTCCAGGAGCCCATGACCTCCCTTAACCCGGTGTTGACGGTGGGCGCCCAGCTCATGGAGCCGCTGCTCATCCATCAGGGCCTGGGCCGGGAGGCGGCCCGGAACGAGGGGGTGCGACTGCTGGCCCGCTGCGGCATCGCCGAGCCCGAGATTCGTTTCCGTCACTATCCGCACCAGCTCTCCGGCGGCCAGCGGCAGCGGGTGATGCTGGCCATGTCCCTGGCCTGCCGTCCGGCCCTGCTGATCGCCGACGAACCCACCACCGCCCTGGACGTGACGATTCAGGCCCAGATCCTGGAGCTGATCGCCGAGGCCCAGGCCGAGCTGAACATGGGGGTGCTGCTCATCACCCACGACCTGACCTTGGTGCGCCAGATCGCCAGCCGGGTCTGCATCATGCGCCGGGGCGAGCTGGTCGAGTCCGGGCCGGTGGGGGAGATATTTGAGCGTCCGCGGGCCGTCTACACCAGGGAGTTGATGGCCTGTCTGCCCAGGGAGGAAAAAGAAAAAAATAGCGGCGCTGAAATAGAGATTTGCGCAAAAGATTTAACTGTTGACTTCAAGGAAGGGGGGCAGCTGTTCCGGCGGGCGAAGAGTCGGCGGGCCGTGGCGGGGGTGAGTCTTGCCGTCCGCCGGGGCGCCACCTTGGGCTTGGTGGGCGAGTCGGGCTCGGGCAAGAGCACCTTGGGGCTGGCCTTGCTGCGGCTGGTTCCGGCCCAGGGGGAGATCATCCAGCAGGGGGTTGACTTGCAGCGCTTGACGCCCCGGGAGTTGCGCCGTCAGCGGCGGCGGATGCAGATTGTCTTTCAAGATCCCTTCTCCTCCCTGTCGCCCCGCCAGACCGTGGGCCAGATCGTCAGCGAGGGTCTGTGGGCGCACGAGCCGGGCCAGGGACGGACGGAGGTGGCGGCAAGGGTGGCCCAGGCCCTGGCCGAGGTGGGCTTGACCCCGGAGATGGCGGGCCGTTATCCCCACGAATTCTCCGGCGGTCAGCGGCAGCGGATCGCCATCGCCCGGGCCGTGGTGCTCAAGCCCGATTTCCTGGTGCTGGATGAGCCGACCTCGGCCCTCGATCTGACCATTCAGGCCCAGATCATCGCGTTGCTTAAGGACTTGCAGCGCCGGCACCAGATGAGCTACCTGTTCATCAGCCACGACCTGCGGGTGGTGCGGGCCCTGGCCGACGACCTGGCGGTCATGCACGAGGGGGTGATCGTGGAGCAGGGCCGGGCGGCGGAGATCTTCGCCGCCCCCCGGCATCCCTACACCCAGGCCCTGCTCGCCGCCGCCCTGCCCGGTTAGCCGCCGAGATGGCCGCCCTCCTCGTCACCGGCGAGTATTTGGTCTCCCAGGCCGTGGCCCTGGCCGATTTTCTGGCGCAAGAGAGCGGCCTGGCCAAGGCCAGGGTCAAGGACTGCCTGGCCAAGGGCGGGGTGCAGGTGAGCCGTCCGGGCCGCCGTTTTGCCCGCTGCCGCAAGGCCAAGACCGCGCTCGGGCCGGGCTGCCGGGTGCGGCTTTACTACGACCCGGAGATTCTGCGTCAGGTACCGCCGCCGCCCCGGCTTATCGCCGACCGCAAGGAGTACAGCCTCTGGGATAAGCCCGCCGGGCTCCTGGCCCAGGGCACCAACTTCGGCGACCACTGCTCGCTCCTGCGCCTGGCCGAGACCTATTTCTCGCCGTCCCGCCCGGTCTTCTTGGTACACC
>JAJYJA010000046.1 GCA_021789795.1 Deltaproteobacteria bacterium
TGCACATGCTGACCACCGAGGCCTTCAACGCCCTGTTGAAGACCCTGGAGGAGCCGCCGGGGCACGTGTTCTTCATGTTCGCCACCACCGAGATCCACAAGGTGCCGGTGACCATCCTCTCCCGTTGCCAGCGCTACGAGCTGAAACGGGTGCCGTTTCGCACCCTGGCCGACTTTTTCGCCGGTATCGCCAGCCGCGAGGGGGTGAGCATCAGTCCCGGGGCGGTGGACATCATCGCCTCCGAGGCCGACGGTAGCGTTAGGGACGGCTTAAGCCTGCTGGATCAGATCCTCTCCTTCGGCGGCGAGTCGATCACCGAGGAGGACTTGAGCCTGGTGCTGGGTCTGGTCGATCGCCGGGTCTTTGCCAGGATCATCGCCTGTCTGCTCGCCTCCGACCTGCCGGGGGCGCTGGCCCTGCTGCACGAGACCTACAGCCAGGGCATGGATCTAAAGCGCTTCGCCCTGGGTCTGCTGGCCTTTTCCAGATCCTTGTTGATCGTACGCACCAGCAAGACGCCCGCCGCCATCCTCGACCTTTCCGAACAGGAGCTGGCCCAGGTGGAGGCGATCGCCGCCCGCCATTCGCTGGAGACGATTGCCGGCGCCTTTCATCTCCTGATGCGCGGGGTGGAGGAGCTGCAGCGTGCCTCCCATCCCCGGATGGCGCTGGAGTTGCTATTCGTCAAGATCACCCAACTGGGGGCGGTGGCGCCGGTCAGCGAGCTGGTGTCCCGGCTCGACGCATTGATCGCCGGTTGCCCGTCGGCCCTGCCTTCGGAACCAGAGCCTGTCGTGGCCTCCAGGCCTGATCCCGCCGGTTGCCCGCCGTCCGGTTCGGTCAACGAGTCCGCCGCAGATATCTCCCTGGCGTCCGTTGCCGCAAGGTCGGGAGAGGTCAGGCCTGCCCCTCGCCAACCATCTCCCCTGGTGGTTAGCGAGTCGGACGGCTGGGCGGGGGCTGGACAGGCGCCGTCTGTGGCGGTGCCTGGGGCCGGGAGCCCGGCCCCGGCGGAGAAGCCCGCTCTGGCGGCCGTAGGCCCTCCTGGGCCGGAGGCCGTCTTGGCCCCCGCGACGGCCAGGCCCCGCCGGGAGGTGCGGCGGGATTGGGATGACTTTGTCGCTTACGTGCGCGAGCGCAAGCCCTGGATGGCCCTTACCCTAAACCAGGCCGACAAGGCACGCGAGGAGGGTGGGGGCCTGGCCCTGTACTACGATGAGTCGTCGGAGTGCCACCTGTTGCAGGAAAACGAAAATTTAAGGTTGCTGACCGAGTTCGCGCAGGATTTCTTTCAGCGCGAGCTGACGGTGCGCATCGTGGTGGCGGGCGAGAGCCGGGGCGCCGAACTTGAGCAGCCCCAGGAGGAACGGCGGGCCCTGGCCCGCGACCCCAGGGTGCGGGTGGCGCTGGAGGTGTTCGGGGGGCAAGTGGCGGGCATCCGCACCGAGCCCCGTAGTAGATAATTAATTGGTATTGTTGCTATAAGGCGGGAGCAATGGACATCGGCAAGGTTATGCGGGAGGCCCAGTTGTTTCAGCGGCGGCTTTCCGAGATACAGGGGGAACTGGCAGGTCAACGGCTCACCAGCACCGTGGGCGGGGGCATGGTCACCGTCACCGTGAATGGCAAGAGCGAGCTGTTGGCGATCGTCATCGATCCCGAGCTGGTCAACCCGGCGGAGTTGACCATGCTTCAGGATTTGATCGTCGCCGGGGTCAACGAGGCCTTGCGCCAGGCGGCTGAGACGGCGAGGGAGAAGATGACCGCCTTGACCGGCGGCCTGAACCTGCCCGGCCTGGCGGGACTGTTTGGCTGAGGCCGGATGGGGGCGATGGAGGTCGTGCCGCCGGCCCTGGCCCGGCTGATTAACGAGTTGGAGCGGCTGCCGGGGGTGGGCAGGAAGACCGCCACCCGGCTGGCCCTGCACCTGTTGCGGCGTCCGGAATCAGAGGCCCAGGGCTTGGCCCGCAACCTGGCCGAGCTGCACGGGGCCATTAGGCTGTGCGAGATCTGCTGTGCCTTTTCCGAACGCAGCCCCTGCGCGATCTGCGACGACGACCGGCGGGACGGCCAGGTGGTTTGCGTGGTGGAGGGACAGGGGGATTTGATCGCCATCGAGAAGACCGGGGCCTTCCGGGGGGTGTATCACGTCCTGCACGGGGTGCTGGCCCCGGTGGACGGCATCGGCCCGGCGGAGATCAAACTCGACGCCCTGTTGGCCAGGGTGAGGCGGGGCGGGGTCAAGGAGGTGCTGCTCGCCACCAGTTCCACCGTCCCCGGCGAGGCCACCGCCGCCTATCTCGCCGAATGCCTGCGCGGCCTGGCCGTGGTTTCCCGGCTGGCCTGCGGCATCCCCCTGGGCATGGACATAAAGTACGCCGACGAACACACCCTGGCCCGGGCCATTGAAACCCGGCTAGTGCGAAAATAATCGCGATTAACATCTTGACATAACCACTGGATATTTGGTATTCACAGGCGGATTAAGCCAATCCCAACGGGGTGTAAAAGATAAGGTAACTATCCAAACTGAGTGCCGCAGCATTGGTGCCGGCTTGGCCCGTAACTATTCAGCCGCGTCTTACAGAGGCGCGAAACCAGCCGGCGAGCTTATTTGTGGTAGGTGAGCAGGCCGGTGGCCAAGCAGAGATGGGTCGCTGCTGGATAGTTGCAAAGATAACTTCAATAGGCGCGTAGCTCAGTTGGTTAGAGCGCTTGCTCGACACGCAAGAGGTCAGCGGTTCAAATCCGCTCGTGCCTACCACGATTGATAAGCTTCGTACCCTTGTACGGAGCTTATTTGTTTGTTCCTCAGGCAACCCCCTGGAACTTTAAGGCGATGGACGTAATGCGCGTTGCACTTACTACCGGCGAGGCGGTCGAGCTGCCCCAGGGGGCCACGGTGGCCGAGGCGATCAAGGCCCTGTGCCCCGGCAAGGTCAGGAAGGCGTCCGTGGCCGCCCAGGTCGATGGCCGGGCGGTCGATCTTTCCACCCCGCTGGCCGAGGGGGCGATGATCGAGCCGATCGTCATCGACAGCCCGGAGGGTCTTTCGATCCTGCGTCATAGCGCCGCCCACATCATGGCCCAGGCGGTGCGGGAGCTGTTCGGGCCCGAGGTGCAGGTGGCCATCGGCCCGGCGGTGGCGGACGGCTTTTACTACGATTTCGACAAGCAGGAACCCTTTTCGAGCGATGACTTCCCGGCCATCGAGGCCCGGATGCAGGCCATCGTCGAGCGTGACCTGCCCTTCGTGCGCCAGGAGATGGCCAAGGCCGAGGCCATCGCCATGTTCAAGGCCCATGGCCAGCGGTATAAGGTCGAACTGCTTGAGGCCATCGAGGCCGAGACGGTCAGCCTCTACCATCAGGGCGAGTTCGTCGATCTCTGTCGCGGCCCCCACCTGCCCAGCACCGGCTGGCTCAAGGCCTTCTCCCTCGTCAAGGTGGCCGGGGCCTACTGGCGGGGGGACGAGAAGCAGGCCATGCTGCAGCGGCTCTATGGCACCGCCTTCCCCGACGCCAAGGCCTTAAAGGCCCACCTGCATGCCCTGGAGGAGGCCAAGCGGCGCGATCACCGCAAGCTGGGCCGGGAGTTGGAGTTGTTTGCCATCAGCGACCAGGTGGGGCCGGGGCTGATCCTCTGGCAGCCCAAGGGCGCCCAGCTCCGCAAGATACTTGAGGATTACTGGAAGGAAGAGCATTACCGGCACGACTACGAGCTGCTCTACACCCCCCAGATCGCCCGGCGCGACCTGTGGCGCACCTCCGGCCACCTCGATTTCTACGTGGACGACATGTTCTCGCCCATGGAGGTGGATGAGGTCAGCTACCAGATCAAGCCGATGAACTGCCCCTTCCACATCGCCATCTACCAGACCCGGAAGCGCAGTTACCGCGAGTTTCCCATCCGCTGGTGCGAGTTGGGCACGGTTTACCGCTACGAGCGCACCGGGGCCCTGCACGGCCTGATGCGGGTGCGGGGCTTCACCCAGGACGATGCCCACATCTTCTGCCTGCCGGGACAACTGGAGGAGGAGATCTTCAACATCCTGGAGCTTAATCTGCATATCCTAAAGACCTTTGGCTTTGTGGATTACCAGGTTTATCTGTCCACCCGGCCCGAAAAATACGTGGGTAGCGACCAGAACTGGCAGCGGGCCACCGAGGCCCTGAAGCTGGCCCTGACCAAGAAAGGGCTGCCCTTTGAGATCGACCCCGGCGAGGGGGTGTTCTACGGCCCCAAGATCGACATCAAGATCAAAGACGTCTTGGGACGCTTCTGGCAGTGCTCCACCATCCAGGTGGACTTCAACCTGCCGGAACGCTTCGCCATCACCTATACCGGCGAGGACGGAGAGGAACATCAGCCGATCATGATCCATCGCGCCCTGATGGGTTCGTTGGAACGTTTCTTCGGGGTGTTGATCGAGCATTACGCCGGGGCCTTCCCCAACTGGCTGGCCCCGGTTCAGGCCCGGGTGATGAATATCTCCGACGCGCAGCTTGATTTCAGCGAGGAGGTGTACCTGCAACTGAAGAAGGCGGGTATCAGAATTGAGAAGGACTTGAGAAACGAGAAGCTCAACTACAAGATACGCCAGGCGCAACTGCTAAAGATTCCCTTTATGCTCATCATCGGTGACAAGGAAGTCGAGGAGCGCAAGGTGACGGTACGTCTGCGTGATGGTCAGAACTTGCAGGCGCTGTCGATTCCCGAGTTGATTGAGATGATTAAGTTGGAGAGCCGGATCCCGGTTTCTGCTTAAGGAGCCCGGTTCACGCGAGCTGTCAAGGTCGGGCGCGGATTTAGTAATAACCAAAGACAAGAGGTGGGAGTATCAAAGCTCGAACTAAGGGTGCCGCTAAGGGCGCGGAATCTCGGGTTAGAATCAACAACCAGATCAACGACCGGGAAGTCCGGGTCATATCGGCAACCGGCGAGCAGCTAGGCGTCCTGCCTGTTGCCGCGGCCATGAGGGCCGCTCAGGAGGCGGGACTTGACCTGGTGGAGGTCTCGGCCAGCGCCGTGCCGCCGGTATGCCGGATCATGGATTACGGGAAATACCGGTACGAGCAGAGCAAGAAGCTGGCCGAGGCCAAAAAGAAACAGACCGTCATCGAGGTCAAGGAGATCAAGCTGAGGCCGAAGACCGAGAAGCACGACCTCGATTTCAAGGTCAAGAGTATCCGGAAATTTTTGGAGCAGAAGAACAAGGTCAAGGTCACGGTGCGCTTTCGCGGCCGGGAGATCGTCTATGCCGACACCCAGGGCGGCGACACCCTCAAGAAGGTCGCCGAGGCCCTGGCCGACATTGCGGTGATTGTGCAGGAGCCCAAGATGGAAGGCCGACAGATGGTGATGTTCGTCGGCCCCAAATAAATATTTGTTTAAGGAGATTACGTTATGCCGAAGATGAAAACCAACCGGGGCGCGGCCAAGCGGTTCAAGATGAGTGCGTCTGGCAAGATAATGCGCAGCAAGGCCTTCTCCAGTCATATCCTGACCAAGAAGACCACCAAGCGGAAGCGGAACCTGCGCCAGGGCACGGTGGTGGACGCGACCAACGCCCAGAACATCAGGAAGATGCTGCCCTACCTGTAGCCGCTCGCCGGTGGGACGGGTTTGGCCTCCCGTTGTCAGGCCGCCAGCCAAATTTTAGCTTCAGTTAAAAGTCAAGGAGAATTACGATGCCCAGAGTAAGCCGTGGTTTCAAAGCACGCCGGCGCAGAAATAAAATTTTGAAGATGGCCAGTGGCTATGTCGGAGCCCGCCATCGTTTGATCCGCAGCGCCTCGGAGGCGGTTGACCGCGCCTTGAATTACGCCTATCGGGACCGTCGGCAGAAGAAACGTGATTTCCGCAAGTTGTGGATCGCCCGTCTCTCCGCCGCCGCCAAGATGAACGGCCTGTCATACAGCAAGCTGATCGGCGGGCTAAAGAAAGCCCAGATCGAGTTGGACCGCAAGGTGCTGTCCAACCTGGCCATTCTCGACCCCAACGCCTTTACCCAGATCAGCAAGCTGGCCTCCTAAGGTCGTCCTCCGTCAGGTGGTTATGGAAGACGAACTCCTGCGCCTGAGGCGCGAGGCCCTGGCGGGTTTCGCCGCCGCCTCCGACCTTTCAACCCTCGAAGACTGCCGGGTAAGATACCTGGGCCGCAAGGGGCTGCTCTCCACCGCCATGCGGGGGCTGGGCCAGGCCAGCGAGGCCGACCGGCCCAGGCTGGGCAAGCTGGCCAACGAGGTGAAGGTGGAACTGGAGGCCGCTCTGGACGGGCGGCGGGCCGAATTGGGGTCGCAGGAGACGGGTCGTCGTTCCCAGGCCGTCCCGCCCTTGGACCTCACCCTGCCGGGCCGGGCCATCCCCTTTGGCCGCCCGCATCCGGTGTCCCAGGTCATGGCCGAGATCTGCGGCATCTTCGAGCGGCTGGGGTTCGCGGTCGCCGAGGGCCCGGACGTGGAGCTGGACTTCTACAACTTCGAAGGGCTGAATATCCCGCCCCACCATCCGGCCCGGGATATGCATGACACCTTTTACGTCAGCGATGGCGTCCTGCTTCGCACCCACACCTCGCCCATGCAGGTGCGGGCCATGCAGCGGCAGTCGCCGCCCCTGCGGATGATCGCCCCCGGCAAGGTCTACCGCTGCGACTCCGACCTCACCCATACCCCCATGTTCCATCAGGTGGAGGGCTTCCTGGTAGATCGTCAGGTCTCCTTCGCCGACCTCAAGGGGGTGCTGTCGCTCTTTATCGCCCAGGTATTCTCTCCGCAAACCGCCATCCGTTTCCGGCCCAGTTTCTTTCCCTTCACCGAGCCCAGCGCCGAGGTGGACATCGCCTGCGTCATCTGCGGGGGCAAGGGTTGCCGGGTCTGTAAGCAGACGGGCTGGCTGGAGATTCTGGGGGCCGGGCTCATCGACCCGGCGGTCTTCGAGAAGGTGGGGTACGACCCTGAGCTTTACAGCGGCTTTGCCTTCGGCCTGGGGGTGGAACGGATCACTATGCTCAAGTATGGGATTACCGATATACGGCTGTTTTACGAAAATGACCTCCGTTTCCTTAGGCAGTTCTGATCCCAAGCGCAAGCGGCCATGAAATTCACCGTCAACTGGCTCAAACAGTATCTCGACGTTAACCTCACCCCCGCCGGGCTGGCCGCTACCCTCACCCGGCTGGGGCTGGAGGTCGAGGCGGTGGAGCGGCTCTACCCCGGGCTGGAGGGGATCATGGTCGCCCAGGTGCGGTCGGTGGCCCGTCACCCCAACGCCGACAAGCTCTCCCTCTGCGAGGTGCAGGTTGGGCCCGAGACCCGGCGGGTGGTCTGCGGCGCCCCCAACGTCCGGGCCGGGATGCTGGCCCCCATCGCCCTGCCGGGCTGCCGGATGCCGTCCGGGATGGAGATCAAACGCTCCAAGATCCGGGGCGAGGTCTCGGAGGGGATGCTCTGCTCGGCGGCGGAGCTGGGCCTGGCCGCCGATGCCGACGGCCTCATGGAGCTACCCGACACCTGCGTCTGCGGCGACACCTTGATCGCGGCCCTGGGGCTTGACGACACCTTAGTCGAGGTGGACATCACCCCCAACCGGGCCGATTGCGCCAGCCTAATCGGCATCGCCCGTGAGGTGGCGGGCGCCACCGGGGTTAGCCTCAAACCGCCGGTGGCCGCAGCCGGCCCGCTTGACTCCCAGAATTCTCCCTTCCGGGTCGAGGTGCGGGCCCCCGAGGCCTGCCCCCGGTACGCGGCCTGCCTGCTCACCAACGTCACCGTCGGGCCTTCACCCTGGTGGCTTAAACGGCTGCTCATGGCGGTGGGGATGCGGCCGATCAACAACGTGGTCGATATCACCAACTTCGTGATGCTCGAGTACGGCCAGCCCCTGCACGCCTTCGACTTTTCCACCCTGGCGGGGGGCGGAATCGTGGTGCGGGAGGCCGAGGCGGGCGAGATGATCAGCACCCTGGATGGGGTGGAGCGCCGTTTGTCCGCCGGGACGCTTTTGATCTGCGACCAGGCGCGGCCCATCGCCGTCGCCGGGGTCATGGGCGGCCAGAACTCCGAGGTCAGCGCCAGCACCCGCGAGGTGCTGCTGGAGAGCGCCTACTTCAACCCCATCGGCATCCGGCGCGCCAGCCGGGAATTAAACCTGTCCTCCGAGGCCGCCTACCGCTTCGAACGCGGAGTCGATCCCGGCGGCACCATAAACGCCCTGGAGCGGGCGGCGGGGCTGATCGAGCAGTGGTGCGGCGCCAGCCGGGTGCACGGCGGGGTGGATCAGCGGGCCGAGATGCCGGCCCCACCGGTCGTCACCCTGCGGGTGAGCCGGGCCGCTTCCCGGCTGGGAATCGAACTGATCCCGTCCGAGGTGGCGGGGCTCTTGGCCGGAATTGGGATCGAGTCCGAGGCGGTGGACCACGACACCCTGCGGGCCCGGGTGCCGAGTTTCCGGGTCGATCTGGAGCGGGAGATAGATTTGATCGAGGAGATCGCCAGGCTCAAGGGCTACGACCAGATTCCCGCCACCGTGCCGCTCATTCCCATGTCCCTGGCCGGGCAGGACCCCTCTCGGGCGTTGCGGGAGAGACTGGCCGCCATCCTCCTTGCGCACGGCGTTTTCGAGGCGATCAACTACAGCTTCATCTCGCCGCTCGCCGCAGAAAGGCTGGGGCTTGCGGAATCCGACCAGCGGCTGAGGCAACTGGCGATCTCAAACCCCTTGGCCGACGATCAGGCGGTGATGCGTACCACCCTGCTTCCCGGTCTGCTCGAAAACCTGCGGCACAACCTGAACCGGCAGGCCCGAGAGGTGAGCCTGTTTGAGATCGGCAAGGTCTTCTGGCCGGTGGCGGGTGAGGCGCAGCCCAAGGAGCCGTTGCGCCTGGGGGCGGTGTTCTCGGGTCGGCTGGGGGTGGGAGCCCCGGTTTTGCATTACGGGGAACGGCCCGTTGACCTTTACGATGTAAAGGGGATCGCCGAGACCATTTTCGGTCAGCTAGGCATCGCGGCCAGTTTCATGGCCCCCGAGCCGCCGCCCTACGCCGAGCCGGGTGGGTGTCTCCGGGCCGTGCTGGGCAACGGGCGGGAGATCGGCCAGCTTGGTCGGTTCAACCGGGAGACCTTAAGGCGCTTTGGGATCAAGCAGCCGGTATTGTTTCTGGATTTCGACCTCGAATCCTTGCTGGGAGTGGAACCGGCGGTGAAGACCTTCACCCCCCTGTCGCGTTTTCCCTCCGTGACCCGGGACCTGGCGGTGGTGGTGCCCGAGGAGGTGGGGGCCGGGTTGGTGGCGGACAGCGTCCTTAGTGGTAGCTTCCCCCTGGTCAGCCGGGTGGAGATCTTCGATGTCTATCGCGGTCAGCCGGTGGCGGACGGGTTTAAAAGTATTGCCCTATCCGTCAGTTACCATTCCGATGAGCAGACCTTAGACGATGGGGTGGTGGCTCGGGAACAGGGCCGGATTGTTGAGATGCTGGGCTCGCGTTTTAGCGCCCGCCTGCGGGAGGAATAAGGCATGGAGGACGACGGGGGGCAGGGCAACATCACCCGCCGACACCTGGCCGAGGCCATCAACGGCCGGATTGGGTTTTCCAAGGAGTTGGCGGGCGAGATTGTCGACGTCTTCTTCGACCGCATCAAGGCCGCCCTGCTGGCTGGCGAGGAGGTGAAGCTGGTGCAGTTCGGGGTCTTCAAGCTGCGCGAGAAATCCCCCCGCCTGGGCCGCAACCCCAAGACCGGGGAGGAGATGGAGATTACCCCGCGCAGCATGGTGTCGTTTAAGCCCAGCCGTTTGTTGCGTGACCTGATCAACAGGGACGATTGACGGGCAGGCGCGGCCCAGACACCGGTGGCCCTGGGGTTTACCTTCTGCCAAGGAGTCGGCGTGGACGCCAGCGGTACGGAACCGATTATCCCGGACAAGGTGTACTTCAAGATCGGCGAGGTATGTGAACTGACCGGGGTCAAGGCCCATACCCTGCGTTACTGGGAGGCGGAGTTTGCCGTCATCAAGCCGCAGCGGGTGGGATCCCAGCAGCGGATGTACCGTCGGGTGGACATCGAGCACATCCTCAAGATCAAAAAAATGCTGCGCGAGGAGGGAATGACCTTGGCCGGGGTCAGAAAGTCCTTGGCGAGAGAGACGAAACATGATAATAATCGAACCCGGCTCGGGCAGGAGGAGCCGCTGGTGAGCGAGATCAAACGCCAGTTGCTGGCTATCCGGGAAATTTTGAAATAGTTGTAACTATCCAGCTTAGTGCCGCAGAATTGGCATCTACTGGGGACCGTAACTATTCAGCCGCGCCCCAGATGCGCGAAACCAGCCGGCGAGCTATACTTTTTGGTATGTGAGCCGGCTGGTGACAAAGCAGATGGGGTGCGGCTGAATAGTTACAAATAGTTGGGGGCGGGATGTAGCGCAGTCTGGTAGCGCACTTGAATGGGGTTCAAGGGGCCGGAGGTTCGAATCCTCTCATCCCGACCAATTTTTTCTAAAAAAAGACATACTGTTAGGGGTGGTTGACCTAATGGCTATGTCTTTTTTTTTGGTAACTATCCAGCTTAGTGCCACAGAATTGGCATCGGCTGGGGACCGTAACTATTCAGCCGCGCCCCAGATGCGCGAAACCAGCCGGCGAGCTATACTTTCGGTATGTGAGCCGGCTGGATGGTTTTCATCTTGGTGTCGGCAAGTGGCACCAGCCGTTGAGACGAACTTGCGCAGGGTTAAGTGATTTTCCCATAGGTTTAGGATCACCCGCCAGGAACATGTCAAGTGAAGGATCATCTCCCCCCGCAACTGATAGGCAAAACCCTGCCGGAGAAGGCCTGCCAGGCCCTGGCCGCCTGGGAGGGGCCGCTCTACTTCAGCGGCGGGGTGGTGCGAGACTGGCTTCTGGGCCGGGAGCCTGCGGATATCGATCTGACCGTGGCTAGCGGCGCTCTGCGCCTGGCCAGAGAGCTGGCCGGTTTTCTGGGGGCGGCCTTTGTGCCCCTGTCCGCCGCCGAGGGGGTGGCGCGGGTGGCGGGGGCTGATTTCTGCCTGGATATCGCCCAGTTCCGGGAGGGAACGACCAGTATCGAGGCCGATCTTGGCCGCCGCGACTTCACGGTCAACGCCCTGGCGGTGGGTTTCGATCCCCAAACTCAGACCTTCGCCGATCGAGGACGCCTGATTGATCCCCTGTCGGGGCTTGTCGATCTCAAGGCAGGCATCATCCGCCTGGCCCACCCCCAGGCCCTGGACTCCGACCCCCTGCGCCTGCTGCGGGCCTATCGTTTCCGGGCCGTCTTTGACTGGGTAATCGAACCCGGCACTCGGACGGCGATTCGCGGCCAGGCGGCCAAGCTGGGGGAGGTGAGCGCCGAACGGGTCATCGCTGAGCTTGACCGGCTGCTGGTCGGCCCGACGGCCTTTCCGGCGGTGCGGGAGATGGCTGCGGACGGGGTGCTGACGACCATCTTTCCCGAGTTGGCCACGGGGGTGGGCCTGCGCCAGCCCGCCAGCCACCATCTGGATGTCTTTGACCACAGCCTGGAGACCCTGCGCCAGATGGGGGTAATCATCGAGCGGCCCCAGGATTTTTTCCCTGGCCTGGCCGGGGAGATTGTGGATTACCTGGCCCGGCCCCGACAGATTATCCGGCTCAAGTATGCCGCCCTGCTGCACGACCTGGGCAAGACCGTCACCGTTGCCGAAAAAAACGGCCGGATCACCTTTCACCACCACGACCAGGCCGGGGCGGAGCTCCTGGCCGCCATTGGCCGCCGGTTGCGCTTCAGCCATGACGACTGCCAGCGGATCGGTAGGCTGGTGGGTCTGCACATGTGGCCCTTTCACCTCTACAACGCCAGCCTGAAGACCCGGATCACCCCCAAGGCCATCCTGAAGCTGGGCCGGGCGGCGGGCGACGACCTGATCGGTCTCTTCCTCCTGGTGATGGCCGACAGCCTGGCCGGGCAGGGGCCGGGCAAGCCGCCGGGCATGGAGGCGGGGGTGGCGGCCCTGTTCGCGGAGGTTTATCGCACCTACACCGCCCGGCTCGCCCCCCTGCTGGCCATCCCGCTGCTGACCGGTGACGACCTGATCCGCCGTCTGGGCCTCACCCCGGGGCCACTGTTTGCCCGGCTCCTTGATCGTCTCCAGGAACAGCGGGCCGCCCGGCCCGGCATGACCAGGGAGGAGGCCCTGCGCTGGGCCAGTGAGTTTACCAAGGAGCAGGCCAAGACCGACGTGATCAGCCCCGCCGGCGATTGATCCGCTTCCCCTTCCCGCTTTTCTCTTGACTGGTCTTGGAGTGGTGTGGCAGGCTGTTCTTAAGGACACTACGCTTCCGGCGCCCTCTCCGCTGCCTGCGGCAGGGACGACATCCCGCAAAATCATTCCCGAGCGAATTCCATGAAAAAGCCCCCCCCGCCCGTTACGCCCGCCGACGACCCCCTGCTGGCCCTATTCAACGCCAAGGACGTGCCGGGGATCACCAAGACCATCTTGAACCACCTGCTCATCTTCCAAGGCCGCGACCCGGAGCGGGCGGGCCGCTTCGATATCTACAAGGCCCTGGCCTACACCATCCGCGACTTCCTGGTCGAGAAGTGGATCACCACCCAGAAGGGCTACTACGCCAAGCATAAAAAACGGGTGTACTACCTGTCGCTTGAGTTTTTGATCGGCCGCTCCCTGGGCAACAGCCTGGTCAACATGGGCTTTGTGGACAAGGTGGAGCAGGCGCTCGCCGAACTGGGCTACGATCTCGCCGAGATCCGCGAGGAGGAGGAGGATGCGGCCCTCGGCAACGGTGGCCTGGGGAGGCTTGCCGCCTGCTTCATGGACTCGGTGGCTACCATGAAGATTCCGGCCTACGGCTACGGGATCAACTACGAGTACGGCCTGTTCCACCAGAAGATCATCGACGGCTTCCAGGTGGAGAGCCCGGACAACTGGCTGCGCTTCGGCACCCCCTGGCAGTTTAACCGTAGTCTGCCATTGCATCCGGTGCATTTTTACGGCAAGGTGCACACCACGGTTGACGAGCGGGGCCGCTTCCGTTCCGAGTGGGTGGATACGGAGATGGTGATGGCCACCGCCTGCGACGTGCTGATCCCCGGCTACCGCAACGACAACGTCATCAACATGCGACTCTGGCAGGCCAAGGCTTCCCGCGAGCTGGACCTGGCCTTTTTCAACCAGGGCGACTACGTGGGGGCGGTGGAGAACAAGGTGCGTTCCGAGACCATCTCCAAGCTCCTCTACCCGCCGGACGAGGCCTGCGCCGGCCGCGAGCTCAGGCTCAAGCAGCAGTACTTCTTCGTGGCCGCCACCTTCCAGGACATCTTTCGGCGGTTCGCGAAGAACAACAAGGATCTCGGCAAGTTGAGCGATCTGGTGGCGGTGCAGCTAAACGACACCCATCCCTCCATCGCCATCCCCGAGCTGATGCGCATCCTGCTTGACACCTACGGCCTGGGCTGGGAGAAGGCCTGGGACATCACGGTCAAGACCTTTGCCTACACCAACCACACCCTGATGCCCGAGGCCCTGGAGACCTGGCCGGTGGAGCTGATGGGCCGGGTGCTGCCCCGACACCTGGAGATCATCTACGAGATCAACCAGCGGCTCCTGGACCAGGTGCGGCGGCAGTATCCCGGCAACGAGGCCAAGCTGCGGGCCATGAGCCTGATCGACGATGGCCCGCCCAAACGGGTGCGGATGGCGAACCTGGCCATTGTCGGCAGCCATTCGGTGAACGGGGTGGCGGCCTTGCACACCCACCTGCTGCGCACCCGGCTGTTCAAGGATTTCGACGAGTTCTTCCCGGGTCGCTTCAACAACAAGACCAACGGCATCACCCCCCGCCGCTGGCTGTTAAAGTGCAACCCCACCCTGTCCTCGGCCATCAACGCCGAGATCGGCGAGGGCTGGGTCACTGACTTGGACCAACTCCGCCGCTTGGAGCCCTTGGCCGACGACCCCGCCTTCCAGAAAAAAATCCGGGAGGCCAAGCGCCAGAACAAGCTGCGCCTGGCCGGGGCGATCCGGCATCTGTGCGGGCTGGAGGTCAACCCCGATTCGCTCTTCGACGTCCAGGTCAAGCGCATCCACGAGTACAAACGCCAGCTTTTAAATCTCCTGCACGTCATCAACCTCTACCAGCGCCTGGTCACCAACCAGGCCGGCGACGTCCCGCCCCGGACGGTGATCTTCGCCGGCAAGGCGGCCCCAGGCTACTGGCGGGCCAAGCTGATCATCAAACTGATCAACGCGGTGGCGGCGGTGGTCAACAACGACCCCCGGGTGGACGACCGGCTCAAGGTGGTCTTCATCCCCAACTACGGGGTGTCGCTGGCCGAGAGGATCATCCCCGCCGCCGACCTCTCCGAGCAGATCTCCACCGCCGGCACCGAGGCCTCGGGCACCGGCAACATGAAGTTCGCCTTAAACGGGGCGCTCACCATCGGCACCTTGGACGGGGCCAACATCGAGATCCGGGAGGAGGTGGGGGAGGAAAACATCTTCATCTTCGGCCTCACCGCCGAGGCCGCCGAGTGGGAGAAACGCTCGCCCCGGCGCACCCCGCGCCAGATCTACGAGCAGAACAACGACGTCCGGCGGATCATCGACGCCATCGGCGGCGGTTGCTTCAGCAACGGCAACCGGCAGCTCTTCGCCCCCATCGCCGACGACCTGCTTAATCTTGAGCGCGACCCCTATCTCAACCTCTTGGACGTCGAGGACTACCTGCGCTGCCAGGCGGAGGTGGGCAAGGCTTACCAGGATCAGGGACGGTGGACGCGGATGGCGATCTTGAACGTGGCCCGGATGGGCAAGTTCTCCAGCGACCGCACCATCCGCGAGTACGCCCGCGACATCTGGGGCATCGCGGTTGATTAGGGGGGCGGGCGGCGGGGCGTGAGCGGCAGCGACGGTTTATTCCCGGCCTTAGCCCGACGGTTGTTGGCCGTCACCTCTGCCGGGACCTCGGCAAGCGGACTGATCCTCTGCCTGATGCTGGGGCTTACGGCGCCGTTACCGGCGCGGGCCCAGCCGCCGTCCGTCCCGCCTCCCGACCTGGCCGCCCTGGAGACCAAGCTGGGCGAGGGCCCGAGTCTGGCCGAGCTCATCTCCTACGCCTACCGGGCC
>JAJYJA010000047.1 GCA_021789795.1 Deltaproteobacteria bacterium
CGCGGACATATACACCTTTACACCTTGCGGCTAGTGCTGGCCAAGGGTTTTCTGGCAAATCTTCATTGCTCCCGTGACCTGACCCAAACAACCAGGGCCAGCAGCGGCGTGGCCGCCAGGGCCGTGAGCGGCCAGCCGAGGCGGGGACGGGCGGCGGCCCAGAGGGCCAGGGGCAGGAGCCAGCAGAGGTTGATGCCCAGCGCCGCCAGGGTGACCGTTTTATGACTTTGGTAGCGGCGGGCCGCCCGCTGGTAGGCGTGGCCGCAATGGGCCGTCCACCAACGCTCCCCGGCCAAGAGGCGCATGGCGAGCGTCCAGGTGGCGTCCACCCAGAAGAGGGCGAGCAGGATGAACCACACCGGCGCCGGCGGCCCGCCGTTTTTCACCGACCACAGGGCCCCGAGCCCCAAGACGTAGCCCAGAAAGCCGCTGCCCACGTCGCCCATGAAGATCGCCGCCGGCGGCCAGTTCCAGGGCAAAAAACCGAGGCAAGCGCCGGCTAAGAGCAAAAGCGGCCAGAAGGAGACCATCCCGCCGCCCCGCGCCAGCACGATGACCGCCGCCCCCAAGGCGACGAAGGCGGCCTCGCTGACGGCCAGACCGTCGATGCCGTCCATGAAGTTGAACAGGTTGAGCAACCAGACCAACAGCAGGCCCAACGCCAGGTCGAGCCCCGGCCCGGCGGGAATGACAAATCCGGCCACCGCCAGGGCTGGCGCCCCGCCCAGGCCATGGATGCCCAGGGCCACAGCCAGGGCGTGCGCCAGAAGCCGCCAGGCCGGGGAGACATGGCCCCGGTCGTCCAGCCAGCCGACAGTGACGACCAAGAGCGCCCCCAGGCCCGGCAGGGCGAGGGCGGCGAGGCCCAGCCCGGAAGGGCGAGCGACGAGCGGCAGGCCGCCGGCCAGACCCGCCACCATCGCCAAACCCCCGCCCCTGGGGGTAGGCCGGGTGTGGGAGCTGCGCTGGTTGGGAATATCCAGGAGTTGCCGGGACAAGGCGTAGCGCCGGATAAGGCCGGTAAACGACCAGGAGAGGGCGATGGTAACGGCCAGGGCGAGGATCATGAGAACTGGACCTCCTTGGACTGGGTTTTCCCTTCCATGGCGCCATGCCGAGTGGTTGTCCGGAATTTCCGGACAACCACATCTTCGTCCAGTTCACCCTCCTTGAAGATGTTACGGATATGCTCGGAAATGGTTTTCTTGCTCTTGCCGAAAAGCTGCGCCATGTGCTCCTGCGTCAGCCAGACCGTTTCCTCCTCCAACCGGACATCGATTTTGATTTTTCCGTCCGGGGCCTGGATAAGTCAATAAGTCAATAAGGAGTTCGGAATTGTTCATCGCTGCAGCGCCTCGCGGATGGTTTTGACCACCTCGGAGCAGTCCAGATTTCCAGGTGGATGCGCACAAGGTGGACGGAGGCTGGCTGTGCCGTTGGCTATCTGTTCATGAATATTTTTATCGGCAAACATTTTTTTGCGGCATTGTTAATTTGGTGTAGGTTTATAGAATATAACCTACTAAAATCATGAGATTTTTAGGACTGAAAACTATACCGTATTAACAATGCCCTTCTTTTTTTGGGGTGGGGTAATAAACAGAAAAAGACCGTCACCATCAAACAGCTTGTACGGTTTATTCTTGGGCTTGGCCGTGCGGATCGTCGCATCAGTGAGTGACATGGGGTATTCTCCAAGTTTGTGCAGTTCAGTCGCCGTTTGGGGGTAACAGCCTAGCGGTAGAGACCACTTCCCCCCAAAGTTACCCCAACCTGCCCTCGGATTGCAACGAATTTTGCTGAACGTCACCAAACGCAAAAAGCCCGCAATCCTCAGAGGGACGCGGGCTTATGGACTACATCGGACGTTGCCGAATCGTGACTTGGTGGCGATGCAGGGACTTGAACCCCGGACACTGCGGATATGAGCCGCATGCTCTAACCGGCTGAGCTACATCGCCTTTAGGGTGGCCGCAGGGCCACAAAAAAACGATTTATACCATAAGCTACCCATAAAATAAAGGGGGTAAATTCGTCTTTTGGAGGTCGTCCTGGCGGCGCCGGGGAGAATTCGGAGCCGTCCACCAAAATAACCTCCACCATTCGTCCCTCCCTTACGGCTCCATGCCGTTTTTGCTGTGGTAAATGAAGGGGTTATTTTGTGATCACGGCCTGGTTCATTCCTGAGCCGTGGCCGTCGTCTCTGGCCAGGTGAGGGTGGCGAAGGTGGCGCAACCTTCGGAGTAGTTGGTGACGGTAATCGCAAACCAGGTGATGGCCTCGTTCTCCCGCAGGCGCCTTCCTATGGCCTTGGCAAGGCGCTCGACACCCAGGGGCTCCACCTCCGGGACGCCTTCCCCAGCGCCGAGATCCGGCCAGCGGAGGGCGGGCGAGGTCACCGCCTCGATGTCGCGGATCAGGTCTTCGATCCAGATGAAGTGCCGGAGCCGGACGCCGATGCTGGCCAGGCCCCAATGGCCCAGGGAACGGGGCATCAGACCGTCGGTCTGGCCGGGGCTGGGCGGGTAGATGGGCACCCGCACCTTGAGGAGCAGGTCGTTCTTGCCGCCCAGCGAGCCGTGCATGGCGCAGCGGTATTCGGCGCTGATCCTCGCCCCACCGCGCTCGCGGGCGAGGAAGTAGGGGAAGTCAACCTCCATGTGCGCCTCCTCGGCCTGCAACCGTTCCTTCATCTCCGAGAGGATGGCGTGGAAATTCTTCAGGTTGATCTCGCCCCGGAAGCGGTTCAGGATCTCCACGAACCGGCTCATGTGGGTGCCCTTGAAGTGATGGGGCAGGTTGACGTACATGTTGACCGTGGCCACGGTCTTCTGGGTGCCGTTCTTCTGGTCGAGAACGGTTAGGGGATAGCTGATGTTCTTGACCCCCACCTTTTGGATATCGATCTTCCGGAAGTCAGGCTGGTTTTGAATATCTTTCATGCCGGACGGCTGGGGAGGGGGGAAAACGATGCGGACGGGAAGCGGGCCGGCGGCTCAGGCCGGCAGGGGCAGGTGGCGCTTGACCGCCGCCTTCAGCTCGTCGAGGTTGGCGGACTTAACCAGGTACTCGTCCGAGGCCCAGGACGACAGGTCCTGCTTGAACTCCTGGTAGGCGGAGCTGAGGATCACCGGCAGGGAGGGGCTGATTTCCTTGATCCGGCGCAGGGCCTCAAGGCCGTTCATGCCCGGCATGTTGATGTCGAGAATGACCAGATCGACGGCGAGGGTCGCAAGTTTGCTTATGGCCTCCTGGCCGTTGAAGGCGGAGTGCACCACATAGCCCTCCTCCTCAAGTTCCTCGCGGTACAGCAGGTGAATGGAGTCCTCGTCGTCCACGAGCAGGATTTGGTTGTGCATGGCGTGTCTCCCTGACTTGTGCCGGCCTGGCCAACGGGCGTTAGCCGGCGGGTTTACTTGAGCGCCGCCTCCCGCAGGTATCGGGCCGCGTCCTCGGGGGGGGTGGGGTTGATGTAGAAGCCCGATCCCCACTCGAAGCCGGCGATCTGGGTCAGCTTGGGGACGATCTCGAAGTGCCAGTGGAAATGCTCCAGCGGCTCGGAGCGCAGGGGCGCGGTGTGGAGCACGAAGTTGTAGGGGGCGTTGGGGATGCAGGCGTCTAAGCGGCGCAGGGCCTCGGAAAACACCGAGGTCAGCATCTCGAAGGAACGGTCGTCGGTGGAGGTGTACGAGGAGGCGTGCTGAGTGGGCAGGATCCACATCTCGAAGGGCGAACGGGGCGCAAAGGGGGTGATGACGATGAAGCGCTCGTTCTCGCAGACGATCCGGGTCTTGTCCCGGTGCTCCTGGTTGATGATGTCGCAGAAGATGCAGCGTTCCTTGTAGGAGTAATAGGCCCGGCTACCCTCCAGCTCGGAGACGATCATCCGGGGCAGGATGGGCAGGGCCACGAGCTGGGAGTGGGAATGTTCGAGCGAGGCCCCGGCGGCCCGGCCAAAGTTCTTGAACACCATGACGTAGCGGAAACGCGGGTCGTGGGCCAGGTCGATCAGCCGGTCGCGGAAGGCGAAGAAGACCTGCGCCATCCGGTCGAGCGGCAGGCAGGTGAAGGATTCCTCGTGGTTGGGCGTCTCGATGATCACCTCGTGAGCGCCGATGCCGTTCATCTTGTCGTAGAGACCTTCCCCGGCCTTGTCGAGGTTGCCCTCGATGATCAGGGCCGGGTACTTGTTGGGCACCACCCGCAGGTTCCAGCCCGGGGAGTTGGCGGCCTGGGGCGGGGCGCCGTAGCGGAGCACCTCGGAGGGGGTGGTCTTCTCGTTGCCGGGACAAAGGGGACAAAACCCACCCCGGGCGACGGTGGGCTCGACGATGAAGTCGGTGGGCCGCTTGCCCCGCTCCTTGGAGATGATGATCCAGCGGCCTAGTACCGGGTCTTTGCGCAGTTCGGGCATTATCTCTCACTCGGCCAGGAGGCGTCGGGCGCCATCAGCCGGCGTGGGCCTTCTCGAAGTCTTCCTGCTTGGTCTTGCAGTCAATGCACAGGGTGGTCACCGGCCTGGCCTCCAGCCGCTCGACGCTGATGTCGTCACCGCAGCTTTCGCAGACCCCGTAGCTCTCGTCTTCGATCCGGGCGATGGCCTCCTTGATCTTGACCTGAAGCTTGCGCTCCCGGTCGCGGATTCTAAGTTCGAAACTGCGATCCGATTCCGCCGAGGCCCGGTCGGTGGGATCGGGGTAGTTGTCGTTCTGCATGGTCATGTCGGAGAGGGTCTTGTCGGCCTCGCTCAACAGCTCGGCGCTCATTGCCTCCAACTTTTTCCGGAAATGCTCCAGGTTCGCTTTGTCCATGTCGGTGTATCCTCTTGTCCTCTAGGGGGCCTGATTAGTGATGAAACAACTTCTGGAAGAAACCCTCCTCATCCGGCTGGCCGCTGTTGGTGTCGGGGGTTAGCCCGGCGAACTGGCGCAACAGGTCTTCCTGCTGTTTGCTCAAGTTGGTCGGGGTGAGCACCTTGAAGATGACGGTCATGTCGCCCCGGCCCGCCCCACGCAGGCTAGGCACCCCCTCGCCCTTGAGCACCAGGGTGTCGTTGGCCTGGGTGCCCTTGGCGATGGTGATGGTCTTGACCCCGTGGATGGTGGGAATGTCGAACTTGTCGCCCAGGGCCGCCTGCACCATGGAGATCGGCAGGGTGTAGTAGATGTTCTCGCCCTCGCGCTCGAACAGCTCATGGGATTCGACGTGCAGGACGACGTAGAGGTCGCCTGGGTGCCCGCCCTTCCTGCCGCCCTGGCCCTCGCCCTGCAAGCGCATCCGGGCCCCGGTGTCCACCCCCGCCGGAATCTTGAGCGACACCTTTTTCTTCTTGTTGACCAGGCCGCTACCCCCGCAATCCTGGCAGGGATCGGCGATCGTCTCGCCGGTGCCCTGACAGTGGGGACAGGTGGAGCTCAGGCGGAAGAAGCCGTGCGCCTGCAACACCTGACCCCGGCCATTGCAGGTCGAGCAGGTCTTGGCCCTGCAGCCCGGACGCAGACCGCTGCCCTCGCAGGTCCAGCAGGTCTCGGGCCGGGTGATCTCGATCTCTCGGCTCACCCCGTGCGCCGCCTCCAGGAAGGAGAGCGACAGGTCGTAGCGCAGGTCGGCGCCGTTAACCGCCCCGCTCCGGGACCGGCGGGAGCCGCCGCCACCACCGCCGAAGTTGAACAGGTCCTCGAAGATGTCGCCAAAGCTTGAGAAGATGTCCGACGCGCTGCCCGGCCCGTGGTAACCCCGGCTCTGGAGACCCTCCTTGCCGTAGCGGTCGTAGATCTGGCGTTTTTCCTGGTCGCCCAGCACCTCGTAGGCCTCGGCGGCGGCCTTGAACTTCTCCTCCGCCTCCTGGTCGCCGGGGTTGCGGTCGGGGTGATGCTTCATGGCCAGCTGACGATAGGCCTTTTTGATCTCCTCCGCCGAGGCGTTGATCGAGACGCCTAGTACCTCGTAGTATTCCATGGATCAGCGGCGAATTTCAATGGGTGATTGGGTCAGAGGTCTCCGGGGCCGCCGCCGCTGGCTTGCTCTCCTGGCGGGCCGTCTCGGCCAGGGAGGCCAGATTGGCGGCGGTAACCTTGCCGGCGGCGATTTCCCTGAGGGTCATCACCACCTCCTTGTTCTTGCCCTCCAGCAGGAAGGGCATCCCGTTCCGATGCTGCTTGAGCCGGGCCAGGGCCAGATGAATGAGGGCGAAGCGGTTTTCGCTGCCCACCTCCTTGAGACAATCTTCAACCGTGATGCGCGCCATGCCAAAATCTCCTCCCGCCAGGGACGGCGGTGCGTTGGGACGTTTTAGTTCGGGGTCGTCTAGGCCGGTTGCCTCCCGCCCAGTAGAACTTCGCAAATATAATAGCTTTGCCTGGTTTGGCAACGTTTTTTTGGGCGAGCCACCGGCGGCCTCAGGTCTGATCCGACTTCAGCACCGCCAGGAAGGCGGACTGGGGGATATCGACGTTGCCCACCGTCTTCATCCGCTTCTTGCCCGCCTTCTGCTTTTCCAGGAGTTTTCTCTTGCGGGTGATGTCGCCGCCGTAGCACTTGGCCAGCACGTCCTTGCGCAGGGCCGAGATGGTGGTACGGGCGACGATGTTGCCGCCGATGGCCGCCTGGATGGCGATCTTGAACATCTGGCGCGGGATCTCCTCCTGGAGCTTCTCGCAGGCGTGCAGGCCCCGTTCCCGGGCCCGGGCCCGGTGGGTCAACTGCGACAGGGCATCGACCCGCTCGCCGTTGACCAGGATGTCGAGCTTGACCAGGTCGCTCCTGCGGTAGTCGAGCAGGTGGTAGTCAAAGGAGCCGTAGCCCTGGGTGATGGATTTCAACTTGTCGTAGAAGTCGTAGATCACCTCGGCCAAGGGCAGCTCGCAGGCGAACTCGATGCGGCCCGGGGTGGGATAGTGATAGTTGGTGTTCTCGCCCCGGCGCTCCATGCACAGGGTCATCACCGCCCCCATGTAGCGCTCGGGGATCAGGATGTTGGCCTTGATGAAGGGCTCCTCGGTGTGCTCGATGCTGCTGGGGTCGGGGAAATAGGAGGGGTTGTCGATCTCCACCATCGTGCCGTCGTTTAGATAAAAGTGGTAGCTGACCGTGGGCACGGTGAGGATGAGGGGGATGTCGAACTCCCGCTCCAGGCGCTCCTGCACCACCTCCAAGTGCAAAAGGCCCAAAAAACCGCAGCGGAAGCCGAAGCCCAGGGCCGTGGAGGAGTCCTTCTGAAACGACAGGGCAGCGTCGTTTAGTTGCAGCTTGTCCATGGCCGCCGCCAGGTTCTCATACTCGTCGGTGGAGATGGGATAGAGCGAGGAGAACACCACCTGCTGGATGGGCTTGAAGCCCGGCAGGGGCTGGGCGCAGGGCCGGTCGCGGTGGGTGATGGTGTCGCCGGGCCGGGTGTCGCGCACCGTCTTGACCCCGGCGATGATGTAGCCCACCTGGCCGGCGGCGAGGCTCTTCTGCGGGGCGCGGGTCAAATGAAAGAGCCCCACCTCCTCCACCTTGTAGGCGGCCTCGGTGGACATGAACTTGATGGTGTCCCCGGCCTTGACCTCGCCGTCGATGATCCGGCAGGAGATGATGGTGCCCCGGAAGGCGTCGTAGCTGGCGTCGAAGATCAGGGCCGAGAGCGGCGCCAGGGCGTCACCCTTGGGCGGCGGCAGGTACTTGACGATCGCCTCCAGGAGCGCATCCACCCCCTGGCCGGTCTTGGCCGAGCAGAGGACGATGCGCTCCGCGTCCAGGCCCAGGTCTTCCTCCACCTGCAAGGCCACCGCCTCGGGGTCGGCGGCCGGCAGGTCGATCTTGTTCAGCACCGGGATGATCTCCAGGTTGTTTTCCATCGCCAGGTAGAGGTTGGCCAAGGTCTGGGCCTCCACCCCCTGGGCGGCGTCGATCAAGAGCACCGCCCCCTCGCAGGAGGACAGGGCCCGGGAGACCTCGTAGCTGAAATCGACATGCCCGGGGGTGTCCACCAGGTTGAGCATGTACTCCTCTCCGTCCGCCGCGGTGTAAGGCAGGCAGATGGTCTGGCTCTTGATGGTGATCCCCCGCTCGCGCTCGATGTCCATGTTGTCCAGGAGTTGATCCTTGAACTCCCGGTCGGTGACCATCTTGCAGGCCTGGATCAGGCGGTCGGCCAGGGTGGACTTGCCGTGATCGATATGGGCGATGATGCTGAAGTTGCGGATCTGGCTCATGGGGGCGCGGGATATAGTTGATCGGCACGGAAGGAAACATTCCTTGTAGCACAAAATCCCCGATAACCATAGGGGAAAATCGCCTGGCCCCGGGCCTCGGCCCCGTCCGGGGCCAAATTTTTCTCTCTGGGCGGCTTTTTTCTGCTACAATCCTTCCAGCGGCGGCCAGGGCGCCTGCCCCGTGCCGGAGATTGACGAGAAAAAACGCCGGGAGGCAAGACAAGATGGGTATCCGGGAAGACATCGCCATCCTGCTGGTCGAGGACGCGGTCACCATGCGGAAGATCGAGGTCAAGGCCCTGCGCGCCTTGGGGTTTGCAAACGTCACCGAGGCCGAGGATGGCCGGGCGGCCCAGGAGATCCTGAGGCGGCCGGGCCAGCGGTTCGACCTGGTGATCAGCGACTGGAACATGCCCAACCTGGGCGGGTACGATCTCCTGGTCTGGATGCGCCAGCAGGAGGACTTCCAGACCCTGCCCTTCCTGATGGCCACCGGCCAGTCCGACCGCAGCCAGGCGCAAGCGGCCCTGGAGGCCGGGGCCAACGGCCTGATCGCCAAACCCTTCGGGGCCGGCGAGTTGAAGGAGAAGATGGAGGAGGCAATGGGCCAGTGTCAGTCGGGCGGCCGGCCCACGGCGACGGCGAGCGGCCCGCAGATGGGCGCCTCGGGCAAGGTCAGGTTACGGCTGGCCCATATCCAGATCACCGACCACCTGATCCTGGGGGTGCTCAAGCACTGGATCGAGAAGGGCGAGGTCACCCCCCAGCACTTTGAGCTGGAGACCCAGTGCCTGCCGGGCTGGAACCAGGTGCAACAGGCACTGGAGGCCGGGACGGTGGACGGGGCCTGCATCCTGGCCCCCATTGCCATGGAGCTTTTCCACTTCGGGGCGGCCATCAAGGTGGTGCTCTTCGCCCACCGGGGCGGCAGTATCTGCGTCCGCAGCCGCCAGGGCGCCTACGCCGAGCCCTACCAGGACTTCTTCCGCCGCCGCTCCTTCCTCATCCCCCACAAGCTGTCGGTGCATCACCTGCTGACCCACATGTTCTTCGAGGGGGTCGGACTTAAGGCCAGCCAGGGCAAGGGCCCGGAGGTGGAGGTCAACCTGGAGGTGGTGGCGCCCATTGACATGCCGGAATTTCTCAAGGATAACGAGGACTCGTGTGGATTCATGGTGGCGGAGCCCTTGGGCACCAAGGCCATCGCCGCCGGCATCGCCGATCTGCAATTTTTGTCCGGCGAGCTGTGGGCCAATCACCCCTGCTGCGTGGTCGCCATCCGCGACGACTTCGCGGAGCCCCACCGGAAGGCGGTCTACGAGCTGACCGAGCTGCTGGTCAAGGCCGGCAAGTTCATCGAAAAGCGGCCCGACACCGCCGCCGAGATCGCGGTCGCCTTCCTTGATCCTGGAAAAAAACTGGGGCTGAAGGTGCCGGTACTCAAGAACGTGCTCCGCGAACCTCAGGGGATCAAGACCGGCGACCTCTACCCGGCCAAGGAGGATCTGAACCGGATGCAGCGCTACCTGCACGACAAGATGGGCATCGGCGCCCTGGTCGATCTCGACCAACTGGTGGATCTCCGCTACGCCGACGCCGCCTGCGCCGGCCAGGCCCGGATGGCCGCCACCCTGATGAGCCCGGGCGAGGCCATGGGCCAGCTCCTTTGCCCCCGGGGCCAGGAGGCCGACGCCGCCAAGAGTATGCTGGCCAAGGAGGGCCGCTACCTGACCTTTAAACTCGGCCCGCAGGAGTTCGGAATCAACATCTTGAAAATCAAGGAGATCGTCAAGATGATGGCTTTCGTCAAGGTGCACCAGGCCCCGGCCTACGCCAAGGGGGTGCTCAACCTGCGGGACCGGGTGGTGCCGATCATCGACCTGCGGGCCAAGCTGGGGATGGAGGAGATCGCCTACCACGACCGCAGTTGCATCGTCATCGTCGAGACCGAACATGAGGCGGAGACCAGGCGGATGGGGGTGGTGGTGGACTCGGTGTCCGAGGTGCTGACCTTCAAGGCGGCGGAGATCGAGGGGCCGTCCAGCCTCGGCCTCGGGGCCGGCATCGACACCCGCTGCCTCCTGGGCCTGGCCAAGAGCGGCCCCCAGGTCAAGATCCTGCTCGACATCGACCAGACCCTGCGCTGACCATGCCACGAGTTAGACGAGGTCGAATGGCCACTTTAACGAAGGCGAAGCGTGGGTATTTTTCCCCTGAAGTCAGGGCGGCAACCGTTTGTTTGCTGCTGAACGTAGGACTTCTGCTGGCGACCGACCTGGCGCGGGCGGCGGAGACGAAGGTCGTAACCGTGCAAGCGCAGATCGTCACGAGTCAATTTGAGGCCTACGCCCAGGTCGAACCCATCGCCGTGCTGCCGGTGCGGGCGGCGGCAACCGGGGTGATAACCGGACTGAAAATTTTCCCGGGTGAGGCGCTCCCGGCCGGACAGAAGCTGGGCGAACTCGGCGGGCCTGAAATCGCGGCGCGGCTGGCACAGGACAAAGCCGTCGTCAACAGCGCCCGGGAAAGTTTAATTAACACCCGCAAATCACTGGCCATCCAGCAGGATAAACTCGCTGCTCATCTCGGCACCCGGCAGTCGCTTCTTCAGGCCGAAAGCGCGGCGGCACAAGCCCAGGCGGCTCTCGACACCGCCCAAGCCCAACTCCGGGCCTTGCGGCAACTGATCACGGTGAAGGCGCCCATCGCCGGCACCGTGTTGGCCTTGGACATCGCCGCCGGCGCGCGGGTCGGCGCGGGTCAAACCATTTTCACCTTGCAACCAGCGGACAAGTTGTGGCTGAAAGCCGCCTACTACGGCGCTGACGCGGCGGCGGTCCAGGTTGGAATGGCTGGCCAATTCACTCCCGCCAGCGGCGGTGAAGCCATTCCCGTGCAGGTCAGCGCGGTGTTCGGCTCGCTACAGCCTGACGGCGGAGAATCAGTTGGTCTGGTCGCCGCGACCTCGTCCGGCTGGCTGAACGGCGAATCCGGCACGGTAACCTTGAACGGGTCGGCGCGCTCGCTGGTGGCCGTGCCGACCCGCGCGCTCGTTTTGGATCAGGGACAGTGGTGGGTGCTGGTTCACACCGCCAACGGCAATCGGCCGCAACCGGTGACGCCCGGACCAGCGCGCGGCTGGCAGACCTTCATCGAGCGAGGACTTGAGCCGGGCGCGGAAGTGGTGGTGGAAAACGCCTACCTCGAATTTCACCGCAGCATTTCCCAAAACTACCAGCCGCCGGATTGATTTCATGCCCGGGCCACAAAGCATCCGGCAGTTGCTGTTGCGTCCCTTGCTTTGGGCGCTGATCTTTGGGGCGCTCATTGCCAGTGGCGTTTATGCCTGGCGGAAAATTCCCGTGGAAGTGCTGCCGCGCTTCAATTTCCCGCAGATCAGCGTCATCACGCATAAGCCGGGCGCCACCGCGGCCGAGCTGGAGGCCCTCATCACCTGGCCGCTCGAAGGCCAGATTCTGACCCTGCCCAATCTGGCCGGGGTGCGCTCCGTCATGGGCAACGGCACCGTCGAAATTGACGTTCGTTTCCGCGAGGGCACCGACGCCCAGCAAGACCTGCTGGCGGCCAACAGCGCCATTGACCGGGCGCGCGGCCAGCTTCCCGCATCGGCCCAGCCGCTGGCCCAGATCATGGGCAACGCCATCAACGAAGTGGTCGACTACACGGCGCAGCTTCCCGCCAGCGTGGGCCCGGCAGAAGTGCAACGCGCCGTGCTCGCCAACGTCGCGCCCGCGCTCCGGGCCCTGCCCGGCGTACAACTGGTGGAAATTTACGGCGCCGGCGACGAGGCGTTGTGGGTGCAGCCGGACCTGGCCGCCCTGCATCGCTATCAGGTGCCGGTCACCGCGATCACCCAAGCGATCAAAGACCAGGTGCTGTTGGGTCCGGGCGGTTATGTGTCGCAGGGCCATCAGGACGTGCTGATCGAGGCGCGCAACCTGCCGGTGCATATCGCGCAACTGGAACAAGTCCCCGTGCCGGGGCCCAACGGCCCGATACCGTTGGGCAACCTGGCGCGCATCGTCCGCGCGCCGGTGCCGACGCACAACGCGGTTTTGCTGGATGGCCGGCCCAGCGTCGCGCTGACCGTTTTCAAACAACCAGGGGCCTCCACCGTGCCGGTCACGAAGGCGGTGCAGGCCGCGCTGGACGGAACTTTGCGCCAGTTGCCCGCCGGGGTGCATTGGGTGCGCACCTACAACCAGGGACATCTCGTGCAGGTGGTCGGCGCGGACCTGGGACGAAATTTGATCCTTGGCGGCGTGCTCGCCGTGGCGGTGCTGTTCTGGGTGCTGGGCGCAGGACGCGGCATCTGGGCGCTGGCCTTCAGCATCCCGCTGTCACTGCTGCTGGGCATCGCGGGCCTTTATGCCGCCGGCCAAAGCCTAAATCTGATGACCCTGGGCGCGCTGACCGTGGCCGTCGGGTTGCTCGCCGACGACGCCATCATCGTGCTCGAAAGCATTTATCATCGCTGGGAACAGGGTGACGCACACTGGACCGGCATCTGGCGGGGCATGAAAGACATTGCCGGCCCCGACGTGACCGGCACCCTGACCACGGTGGCGGTTTTTGTGCCGTTGCTGTTTGTGGGCGGCCTGGCTGGACTTTTTTTCATTCCGTTCGCGCTGGCCATGACGTTCGCGCTGCTCGCCTCGTTGCTGGTCTCGCTGACCTTCATCCCGCTCGGCCTGGGTTTCATCAAGGCCCGGCCGCACCCCAAGCTAACCACGGGTGGCCAGGCGCTGGCGCGTGGGCGGCGGTTGAATGAAAAACTGTTCCACCTGGTCGCGCGCCGTCCACGCTTGAGCCTGGCGATCACCTTCGTCTTGCTGGTGCTAAGTCTGGCCGGGCTGGCGCTGGTGCCGGTCAACTTCCTGCCCTTGCCCAATGAAGGGGTGTTGCTGGAAAGTTTCACCCTGCCGCCCGGCAGTTCCCTGGTAGACACGGAGGCTACCGTCAGAACCATCACGCAACGCCTACAAGCCGACCCGGACGTGGAGCATGTGTTCGCCCGGATCGGCTCCTCGGCAAGCACCGCTTATACCGAACCCGCCTACGCCGGCGAGATGCAGATCGCGCTCAAGCCCGGCGTCAACGTAAACAGCCTCGACGCCATCGGCCAGCGGGTGCTGAAGGAAAGTCAAACGACCGGCGTGCAGTCGGCGCTCGGCACCCCGACCCTCGAGCGCGTCGGGGAGAGTTTGTCTGGTTTGCCGCAGCCGTTTGTCATCCACCTCTTCGGCAGCCGCATCACCGAGTTGCGCACGCTTGCCGACCAGGTCGTCGCGCGGCTACGCCCGCTTCCGACGTTGGCCAGTATTTTCAACAATGACGGCTATCCCGTCACCCAACTGCAATTACAGCCCAGAACGGAGGCGCTGGCGGCGTATCACCTGACGCCGACGCAGTTGTATGCGCAAATCAATCCCCTGCTGAACGGTGAGGTGGTGGCGCAAGTGCCGGAAGGCAATGTGCCGCTCGACCTCTACGTGCGCCTGGCCGATGCGCCGCGGAAATCCCTGCGCGCCTTGGGCCAGTTGCCCATTCGCACCAATGGTTGGACGCCGCTGGGCCAACTGGCCACACTCAACCTGGTCAGTACGCCCAATCAAATCCGTCACCTCGACGGCGCACGGGCGCTGAATATTCTCGCCACGCCAACGGGCCCGTTGAGCGGTAGCATAGCCGCCGCCAAAGGCGCGCTGGCGGATTTGTCGCTACCCGCCGGCTATCGTTGGGCCTTTGGCGGCCTGTATCCGGAACTGGAGCGGGCGGCCCTCGGACTCGGTCTGGCGGCGCTCGCGGCGTTGGTGCTGATGCTCGGCATTTTGATTTTGCAATTCGACGGCCTGCTCGTGCCCGGATTGCTGCTGCTGGAAATTCCTCTGGCGGTAATGGGCGGCGCCATCGCCCTGATCGTCAGCGGCGTCGGTTTAAACGCCATCGGCCTGGTGGCCTTTCTGACCTTGATCGGCGTCGGCCTCAATCACGGCATCGTGCTGCTCCACCGCGTGCGGGACAACGAAGCTGCCGGGATGCCGGTCGAGGAGGCCGTGAACGAGGCGATTTGCGTGCGCTTCCGCCCGATTGTGCTGACCACGCTGACGGCCGCGCTCGGCATGTTGCCCACGGCGCTGGGCTGGGGGCAGGGCGCGGCACCCGAGCAGGGATTGGCGGTGGTCATCCTGGGGGGCGTTCTCTGGAGCGCGGTGCGCAGCACCAATCTCATTCCGGCGCTATATCTGCATTGGCGGCGGAAACAAATCGCGGCAGGGAAAACGGCATGAGCTTTTCTGTAACTGCTGCTCATTCCATGGAGGTACCCCAGCACCACGACCGCATCCGCCTGCTTATCTTCTAGTGAAAATATAAGTAAAATGACAGGCTGATTTTGCTGGTGGACTCGGTGTCCGAGGTGCTGACCTTCAAGGCGGCGGGGATAAAGGGGCCGTCCAGCCTCGGCCTCGGGGCCGACATCGACACCCGCTGCCTCCTGGGCCTGGCCAAGAGCGGCCCCCAGGTCAAGATCCTGCTCGACATCGACCAGACCCTGCGCTGACCCGCCCACCTTCCCCTTCCTCCCCGGCCCCCGGATGTCCTCCGGGGGCCTCTTTGTGTCTGCGTCCATTTTCCCCTCCACTTTGCTCCACCAACAGCTCATTGTCGTTATCATAATGTAATTGCTGGAAATGTATGGCAAACAGTTGCACGCTTGTCCGTCTGGCCAGACTGTCGGTCGTTGGGGTGGCCTGAGCCGAGTTGGTCTTAAGGCCCCACCGGTGGTAAATGGCGCCCAACCGTCTTACCACCGGTGGTAGAACTGGGAACAATGTCTTTAATGTCAATCTGTTGTCCTTGCGGCTGACTCCGGGGGGGCAGGCGGTTTTTTTTCTTGACAGTGGTGGGTTTGTT
>JAJYJA010000231.1 GCA_021789795.1 Deltaproteobacteria bacterium
CGCCGGAGTGTCGACGGCGGGGGTGAAGTACACCTGCCCCATGCACCCGTTTGTCATCTCCGACAAGCCGGGCGAATGCCCGATCTGCGGCATGACCCTGGTCAAGGTCAGGGGGGGAGACGGCGGTCAGGGCAAAGAGAGGGCAAGGGTCCAGGGTGGCGATGGGCCGGGCCGGGACAAGGCGACGGCTAAGGCGGGCAAGGCGGACGACCTCGCCGATCTTTTTGGCGGCGATACGGATCAGGGCCAGCATGGTCAAGTCACGGCCAAATCCCCCCCGGCCAAGTCGGGCCGGGCCATCCTCTTCTACCGCAACCCCATGAATCCCAAGGTCACCTCGCCCGTGCCGGCCAAGGACGAGATGGGGATGGATTACGTGCCGGTCTATGCCGACGAGGTTAAGGCTGACGAGACGGCCCCGGTGGAGGGGCAGGCCCCGGTGCGCCTAGGCGAGGAGGAAATCAAACTGACCGGGATCAAGACCGCCGCCGCCCGGATGGAGAAGGTGGAGCGCACGGTGCGCACGGTGGGGATCGTGGTGCCGGACGAGACCAGGGTGCGCCACGTCCACACCAAGGTGGCGGGCTGGATCGACAAGCTGTTCACCAGTTTCACCGGCCAGGACGTGAAGCTCGGCCAGCCGCTGCTCTCCATCTACTCCCCGGAGCTTTTGGCCAGCCAGCAGGAGTTTGTCTCCGCCCTCAAGGCGGCGGCGGAGATGGCCCGTCAGGGTGACCCCGAATCCAAGGCCCTGGGCCGGGAGCTGGTCACCTCGGCGCGTAGGCGGCTGGAGCTGTTTGACGTGCCCAAGGGCCTGATCGAGCGGCTGAAAAAGACCCGCCAGCCTCAGCGCAGCGTGACCCTGGAGGCGCCGGTGGCCGGATTCGTGACCGCCAAGGGCATCTACGAGGGCCAGCAGGTAGAACCGGGCATGGAGCTGTTCACGGTCACCGACCTGTCAAAGGTCTGGATCGAGGCGGAACTCTACGAGTACGAGGCGAGCGAGGTCAAGGTGGGCCAGGAGGCCACCCTCTCCCTGACCTTCGACCCCGGCGTCGTCCTGCAAGGCAAGGTGGCCTACGTCTTCCCCTACCTGTCGCCGGAGAGCCGGACGCTCAAGGTGCGTTTCGACTTCCCCAACCCCGGTCTTAAGCTCAAGCCCCAGATGTACGCCAACGTCTCCCTCGCCCTGGATGCGGCGCGGGGGGTGGTCATCCCCGACTCGGCGGTGATCGACACCGGGGTGCGTCAGGTGGTGTTCGTCGAGAGCAAGCCGGGCTTCTTCGTGCCCCGGCAGGTGCGACTCGGGGTGCGGGGTGGGGGCCAGGCCCAGGTGGTCTCCGGGGTGGCTCAGGGCGAGCGGGTGGTGGATGGGGCCAACTTCCTCCTCGACTCCGAGTCCCGGCTGCGGGCGGTGGTGGAGAAGCTCGGCCAGGGCGACCAGCAGTGAGACCGGCCTCGGACGAAATCGAGCCGGGAAGGCTGACGCTGATCCAGCGACTGATCTCCCTCTGCGCCCACAACCCCGTCTTTACCATGCTGGCGGTGGGGGTACTGGGCGCCCTGGCCTTCTACGCCTTGAAGAATATCCGGCTCGACGCCCTGCCCGACCTCTCCGACACCCAGGTCATCATCTACTCCAAGTGGGATCGCTCGCCGGACGTGATCGAGGATCAGGTCACCTATCCCATCGTCTCCTCCCTGCTCGGCGCCCCCAGGGTCAAGGCCATCCGCGGCTTCTCCGACTTCGGATTTTCCTACGTTTACGTGATCTTCGCGGACGGCACCGACATCTACTGGGCCAGGTCCCGGGTGCTGGAGTACCTCTCGAAGATCCAGTCCCGGCTGCCCGCCGGGGTCAAGACCGAGCTGGGCCCCGACGCCACCGGGGTGGGCTGGGTCTTCGAGTACGCACTCAAGGATACCTCGGGGAGGCATTCCTTGGACGAGCTGCGCTCCTACCAGGATTGGAACCTGCGCTACGCCCTGCAATCGGTGCCCGGGGTGGCGGAGGTGGCCTCCATCGGCGGCTTCCAGCGGCAGTACCAGATCACCGTCGATCCCAACCAGCTTGCCGCCTACGGCCTGTCGCTGGAACAGGTGATCGAGGCGGTGCGCCGCTCAAACAACGAGACCGGGGGGCGGCTGATCGAGTTCTCCGGGGCCGAGTACATGGTGCGGGTGCGGGGCTACGCCAAGACCCTGGCCGACTTCGGCCAGATCGTGCTCAAGACCGGGCCGGGTGGGGTGCCGGTGCTGCTTCGGGACGTGGCCCGGGTGGAGCTGGGCCCCGACATCCGGCGGGGCGTCGTTGACCTGGACGGCCGGGGCGACCACGTGGGCGGAATCGTGGTCATGCGTCACGGCGAGAACGCCCTAAACGTCATCCGGCGGGTGAAGGCCAAGATGGAGGAACTAAAACCCTCGCTGCCCAAGGGGGTGGAGTTCGTTAGCACCTACGACCGCTCCGACCTCATCCACCGGGCGCTCGCCACCTTGAAGCACGAGCTGGGGCAGGAGATGCTCATCGTCTCCCTAATCATCCTGATATTTTTATGGCATTTTCCTTCGGCGATGGTGCCGATTGTCACCATCCCGGTCTCGGTGTTCCTGTCCTTCATCCCCCTCTACCTCATGGGGGTGACGGTGAACATCATGAGCCTGGCCGGGATCGCCATCTCCATCGGGGTGCTGGTGGACGGGGCCATCGTCGAGGTGGAGAACGCCTACAACCGCATCCACCACTGGCAGGCCGAGGGCCGGCCCGGCGATTTCCACCAGGTGCGGCTCCGCGCCCTGATGGAGGTGGGGCCGTCGGTGTTCTTCTCGCTTTTGATCATCGCGGTGGCCTTTCTGCCCATCTTCACCCTGGTGGATCAGGAGGGCCGGCTGTTCAAGCCGCTCGCCTACTCCAAGACCCTGGCCATGGGCCTGGCCGCGCTGCTCGCCATCACCCTGGACCCGGCCTTGCGGATGCTCTTTGCCCGCATC
>JAJYJA010000048.1 GCA_021789795.1 Deltaproteobacteria bacterium
GTTTGGCTCGTTCGGCATACCATCTGTATGGCCTCACTCGCCAAACACACCCCGCGCCTTGTATATCGGCCCTTTTGCTTAGCCATCGGTTACCTTTTTGCGAGATCATCAAGGGCTGGCAGGTCATGACGACTACCTTTTCGCACGGCTGCCGGCCCTTGTGTGCCAAGGGGCGGGGATAGCGGTTGACAAAGGAAATAGTCGGTGGTAAAGAGCCAAAAATTTTCCTTGCCTAAGGCAGGGATTAACCCTCAAAAAGGATCGTTTTCAAACTTCGCATGGACAGTCACAGTAGCAGCTTGGACAGTCACAGTAGCAGCAAACATATTGCCGCCCGCCTCCAGCCCTAAGCCCCACCCTCCCGCTTCCCGGTGACGGCTGACGCTCTGGATACGAGCGTGGCCATACCCTGGGGTTAAAAGCGGTCTCCTCCGTAACGCCCCCATTTATTTTTCACCTTTGCACCCGGATCGCGCCCAGCGCCGTTTCGCCCCGGCGAACTCACGGACGCCCGCCATCCGCCTCTTGGGAGACGCCACATGCGTGGGGCCACGGAACTCTACATCAGCTCGGTGCTCGATCAGCCGATCAGCGACCTCGCCGGCCAGGTGCTGGGCCGGCTCCTGGATGTGGCGGTGGCCCCCGGCGAGGTGCTGCCGGTGGTCACCGGCCTGCTGCTCAAGGACGGCAGGCGGGTGATTTTCATCCCCTGGGAGCGGGTGGTGATCTTCAACCCTCGGGTGATCTCGTTCTCCGGGGGACTGGACGATCACCTGACGGACGGCCCGCCGCCGGGCACCATCCTCGTCCGACGCCACCTGCTCGACCGGCAGATCGTGGATGTCAACGGCGCCAAGGTGGTGCGGGTGAACGACATCAAGCTCACCCCCTACGAGGAGCGGCTCTGCCTGTTCTCGGTGGACATCGGCTTCCGGGGGCTGCTGCGCCGCTTAGGTTACGAACGGCTGTGGTCGCTCTTCCAGAAGAACCTCCCCAAGCGCGAGATCGGCTGGCAGTTCGTCAACCCCCTGGGGATCAACGCCTCGGGCCTCACCCTGTCGATGGCCCGCGACCAGCTCGCCGACATGCACCCCTCGGACCTGGCCGAGATCATCTCCAACCTGCACCGGGACTCCATCGAGGGGATAATCAAGACGCTGGACCACGAGGTGGCCGGCGAGGCGATCCACGAACTGGACGCGGAGACCCGCACCCAGGTCATCAGCCAACTGGACGTCGAACACGCCTCCGAGATCCTGGAGGAGATGCAGCCCGACGAGGCGGCGGACGTGCTGGCCGACCTGCCCGAGGAACAGGCCCAGGAGCTGCTCGATCTCTTGGATCACGAGGAGGCGAGCGAGATCCAGGAGCTGATGGAGCACAAGGAGGACACCGCCGGCGCCCTGATGAACAGCGACTTCATCGCCGTCTCGCCGCTGAGCACGGTGGGCGAGGCCTTTATGGAGCTGAAACGCCAGGCCGCCGAGATCGAGGCCATCTTCTACGTTTACGTGCTCGATCACGACGGCTACCTGATCGGGGTGATGTCCTTGCGCGACCTGTTGATTCACGACCCGGCCCTGCCGGTGGTGGAGGTGATGACCCAGCAGTTGAAGACCCTGGAGATCACCGACCCGCCGGAGGAGGCCCTGGCCCTGCTCGCCAAGTACGACCTGATCGCGGCCCCGATCATCGACCAGGACGGCAAGATGGCCGGGGTGGTGACCATCGACGACGTGGTGGAGATGTTTTTACCCTACGCCTTGAAACGCAAACGCTAATTTTCACCAAGTAACGTGTCGTCATGAAGATAACCAAGAAAAATATCCTGACCTTCCTGGCGGTGGTGGGGCCGGGGATCATCACCGCCAACGTCGATAACGACGCGGGCGGCATCACCACCTACTCGGTGGCCGGGGCCCAGTTCGGCTACTCCCTGCTCTGGACGCTCATCCCCATCACCGTGGCCCTGGTGGTGGTGCAGGAGATGGTGGCCCGGATGGGGGCGGTGACCGGCAAGACCTTGGCCGACCTGATCCGGGAACGCTTCGGGGTCAGGATCACCTTCTACCTGATGCTGAGCCTGCTGGTCGCCGACCTGGGCAACACCGTCTCCGAGTTCGCCGGCTGGGCCGCCAGCCTGGAGATCTTCGGGGTCAGCAAGTACCTCGCGGTGCCGGTAGGCGCCTTCCTGGTCTGGTGGCTGGTGGTCAAGGGTACCTACCGGATGGTGGAGAAGGTGTTCCTGTTCTCCTGCGCCATCTTCGTCACCTACATCATCTCCTCGTTCATGGCCGCCCCGCCCTGGGGCCAGGTGCTACTTGAGACGGTCAAGCCCAGCTTCAGCAACAGCCCCCCTTATTTGATGATGCTCATCGGGGTGGTCGGCACCACCATCGCCCCCTGGATGCAGTTCTACCTGCAATCGGCGGTGGTGGAGAAGAAGATCAAGGTGGAACAGTACGCCGCCTCCCGCTGGGACGTGGTGGTGGGCTGCTTCATGACCGACGTGGTGGCCTTCTTCATCATCGTCGCCTGCGGGGCCACCCTCTTCACCCACGGGATCAAGATCAACGACGCCGCCGACGCCGCCAAGGCCCTGGAGCCCTTAGCCGGCAAGTACGCCTCGGTGCTCTTCGCCCTCGGCCTGGCCAACGCCTCGCTGTTCGCCGCCTCCATCCTGCCGCTCGCCACCGCCTACTACGTCTGCGAGGGCATGGGCTGGGAGTCGGGCATCGACCACGACTTCAAGTCGGCTCCCCAGTTCATGTGGCTCTATACCGGGCTGATCGTGGTCGGGGCCCTGATCATCTTGATCCCCAACGCCCCCCTGATCGCCATCATGCTCCTCTCCCAGGTGGTCAACGGGGTGATGCTGCCCTTTGTGCTCATCTTCATGCTGCTCCTGGTCAACGACGCCTCGCTGATGGGCGAGTTCGTCAACTCCAAGGCCTACAACCTCATCGCCTGGATCACGGTGGTCATCATGGTGGCCCTGACCCTGGCCCTGGTCGTCACCTCGTTCACCTAAGCCGTACAGGCGCAGGGCCATGTTATTTGCTGACTGACGGCCCCTAAAAACCTCCCGCCCCTAGCTGGCCAGGGCACCTGCTCCATCTTCTCCCCCCGCCACCACTCCCGTCCTGCCCACAACCCCCATTTTTGTCACATAATCGTTTTGGAAAAAATTTGTATTTTACAAAAAAGTAACTTAATCCCCGCAAATTAAAGTTTAATTCATCATTGGTGTTGATTTTATTTTTATTTAATTACGATAAGATATGATTTTATTTTTCCATATTTGCACGATTGGCATATTTGGTGCTTTTAATAAAAAACAAATCGGCGCCACCACATCTTGGCCATGACCGGCCACCGCCCCGGACGGGGGTACGGCAAAGGCCGCAAATCGGAGAAGGAGGATATTTATGAAAAAAATCGAGGCGATCATCAAACCGTTCAAGCTCGACGCCCTGAAGGAGGCCATGGCCGCCCTGGGGGTGAACGGCTTGACCATCACCGAGGTCAAGGGCTTTGGCCGCCAGAAGGGCCACACCGAGATCTACCGGGGGGCGGAGTACATCGTGGACTTCATCCCCAAGGTCAAGGTGGAGATCGTGGTGGAGGCGGAGCGGGTGGATACGGTCACCGCCGCCATCATCGAAAGCGTGCGCACCGGCAAGATCGGCGACGGCAAGATCTTCGTGCTGCCGGTGGATGGGGTATGCCGGATCCGTACCGGCGAACGGGACAAGGCGGCAATCTAGCCCCAATCAAGACAACCGCAGAGGACAACAATGAAAAAATATCTCCTGATACTGATGACGATTATTTTCTGCTGGCACGGCGCCGCCGCAATGGCTGCGGAACCGGTTGGCGACCCCGCCGGCCTGAACACCGGGGCGGCGGTGGACGTGGTGGGCGCCAGCGCCGGGGCACCCACCGCCGACGACTTAAAAAACATGGCGGCGAGCGAACCGCTGGCGGCCAAACTCGCGGATGTGGTGGGGCACAACAAGGTTGCCCTCAACATGGCTTGGACCCTGCTCTGCGGCTTCCTGGTCATGTTCATGCAGACCGGCTTCGCCCTGGTCGAAACCGGTCTCTGCCGGGCCAAGAACGCCAACCACACCATGGCCATGAACATCATGATCTACTGTATCGGCCTGCTCGCCTACTGGGCCTGCGGGTTCGCCATCCACATGGGGGGCGTGGGGAGCCTGCCGACCCTGGGCGGCGGCGGGGTGCTTAACGGTGAATTCGCGGTTAAGCTGCTGGGCAAGGATTTCGGCCTGTTTGGCACCAAGGGCTTTTTCTTGTCCGGCAACACCTACGACAGCGTCGTCTTCGCCATCTTCCTGTTTCAGATGGTGTTCATGGACACGGCGGCCACCATCCCCACCGGGGCCATGGCCGAACGTTTCAGGTTCTCCGCCTTTGTGGTGTATGGCTTCATGATGGCAGGCCTCACCTATCCCCTGTACGCCAACTGGGTATGGGGAGGCGGCTGGCTCTCGCAGTTGGGCGCTAATTTCGGTCTTGGTCACGGCCATGTGGATTTCGCCGGCTCTTCCGTGGTGCACATGACGGGCGGAGTGGCGGCCCTGGCCGGGGCGATGGTGCTGGGGCCCAGAATAGGCAAATTCAACAAGGACGGCTCTCCCAACCCCATACCGGGCCATCACATTCCCATGGCGATTACCGGCGCCCTGGTGCTGGCCTTTGGCTGGTTCGGATTCAACACCGGTTCCTCCCTGGCCGCCGCCGACCTGCGGATCGGGGTGATCGCCACCAACACCATGCTGGCCTCGGCCGCTGGCGGCATGGCGGCGATGATCTACATGTGGATCAAGTACGAAAAGCCAGACCTGACCATGAGCGCCAACGGCCTGTTGGCGGGACTGGTGGCCATCACCGCCCCTTGCGCCTTTGTCAACTCGGTCGCGGCGGTGGTGATCGGAATGGTCGCCGGGGTGCTGTGCTGCGTGAGCGTCTTCTTCGTCGAGCGGGTCATGAAGATTGACGACCCGGTGGGCGCGGTATCTGTCCATGCCGTGAACGGCGCCTGGGGGGTGTTATCGCTGGGTCTTTTCGCCGACGGCACCTACGGAGACGCCTTCAACGGGGTAAAGGGCACCGTCAAGGGCTTGTTCTACGGTGACAGCGGCCAGTTCATAGCCCAACTGATCGGCACGGTGACCAATATCGTCTTCGTCTTTGTCACCATGTACGTCTTCTTCAAGGTGCTAGACAAGATCATCCCGCTCCGGGTGCCTCGGGAGATTGAGCTGGAGGGCTTAGACAGCTACGAGGTCGCGGTCACCGCCTATCCCGAGTTTCACACCAACAAGACTCACCTTTAAACAACCAACACCAGGGCGGCACAAGCCGCCCTGGGCCACTTCATCAACTTGAAACAACGGAGCAAGCGCATGAAAACAACAAGAAAAGTCTCCACCGTGGTCCTTAGCGGCCTCTGCCTCCTGCAACTGGCCGGCCCGGCCCGGGCCGAGGAGGACAAGCCCACCGCCAGCCTTGCGGTCAGCGCCATGAGCAAGTACGTCTGGCGCGGCTTTGAGAACAGCCGTGACAGCCTGGTGATCGAGCCCTCGATGACCGTGGGCTACCAGGGCTTCTCCGCCAACCTCTGGGGCAACGAGGATACCAGGTATTACTCCGCCGACCCCAGCGTCTCCACCACCAGCGCCTGGACCGAGACCGACCTCACCCTGGCCTACGACTGGACCATGGGCCCGGTGGGGCTGACCGGCGGCTACATCTACTACGGCCTGGCCGCCTCGCCCTACGGCGGCGCCGACGTGCCGGACACCCAGGAGGTCTTCGCCAAGGCGGCCTTGAAGACCCTGCTCACCCCCACCCTGACCGTGTACCGGGACATCGACAACCTGCCCGGCTGGTACGCCACCCTGGGCGTCTCCCAGACCCTGCCGATCACCAAGGAGATCGGTTTAAGCCTAGGCGCCCAGGTCGGTTATCTGAGGGCAGATGACGCCAGTTCCTACGCCAGGGTCAGCAATCCCACCGAGCCCTGCAGAGGTTTCCACGACGGGCTGCTCTCGGCCTCGGTGGCCTATCCGGTGAACAAATATATCACCGTCACCCCGAGTCTGAACTACTCCTTCCCTCTGACCAGCGACGCCCGGGACCTGATCAAATCCAAGAGCTTCACCGGCAACAGCGATTTCGTTTACGGCGGCATCACCGTCGCCCTGGCCTTTTAACCAAGCGAGCACGAGGAGGGCGGAGGCCGGCCAGGTTAGCGGCCTCCGCCCCCACGCCCCATGACCAAGCGATTCATCGTCTTGCAACACGCCTCCTGGAATGGGCCGGGAATCTATCTCCAGCAGGCGGCGAGGCACCTGAAGATAGAGCTCAAGCAGGTGCGGGTCTGGCGGCAGCCCCTGCCGGAGGCCGGCGACTACGACGGCCTGATCGTCATCGGCGGACGCTTAGACGAACACCAGAAGGCCATGCCCTTCTGGGCCGAGGAGCGGGAGCTGATCCACCAATCCATCGAGCGCGACCGCCCCTATCTCGGCATCGGTCTCGGCCATCACCTGCTGGCCGCAAGCCAAGGCGCCCGGCTGGGCCGGAACTACTGCGCCAGCCTGGGCTTCGTCGAGGGCCACCTAACCCAGGCCGGACGCGAGCACCCGGTCTTCAAACGCCTGCCCGCCACCCTGCCCCTCTTCAAGTGGCACGATCAGGCCATCCTGGAGCCGCTACCCAAGAGCCTGGCGGTGCTGGCCACCTCGGTGGAATGCCAGGTCGAGGCCATCTCCATCCCCGGCCGGCCCCACATCCTGGGCGTCCAGTTCTCAAATCACGCCGCCTCGCCCCACGACGTGGAAAACTACTGGCAAAGGGACGGCAAATGGGTTAATTCCTTAAACGGTAAGTACCTAAATCCTGCGGAACTGATCCTGGCCGCCAAAAAGCTAAGCGACAAGATGAGCCGCCAGTTCGAGGATTTTCTCCGCAACTTCGTCGGGCTGTGCTAGGCGCGGCGGGTTGCGCCCCGCTTGCCGCCTCACCAGGTCCGCCATGAAGAATCGACTCAGCTTCCCCCTCTTAAACCAGGCCGGGCCCTTCGCCACCCTGCATCACCCGCCCGACGAGGGCCTCTTTTCCGCCGAGAACCGGGGGCTGGTGCGCCAGATGCGCCAGGAGGGCCTCACCACCCGCTTCCGGGCCATCCGGGGCCAGATCTTCGACTTCCTAAACGTCACGAGCTTCAAAGGGGTTAGGCAGCTCCTCCACGACCGAGGCCGCCGCCAGGAGATCAACCGCCGCTGCGCCGCCCTCCTGGGCAACATGTTCGGGCTAGACGGCAGCGAGCGGGAGATCGTCAGCGCCATCAACGGCTACTCCCGCACCGCCGACGGGGTAATCCGCTACCTAAAGGCCAAGGTGATGGCCACCTACGCCGCCAACATCGAGATGACCAACGAGATCGACGCCATCTCGAGCCCGGTCGACCTGCTGCTCATCATCTTCGACGACCGCTACCACAAAAAGGCCCGCTTCGAGGCCAAGCGCAAACTGATCCTGATGGGACTCGCCGGCTCCATCGACCAACGGGAACGGGAGACCGGCATCGAGGGCAAGTTCTACGACTTCCTAAACTTCCTAAACGACAACGTCTGGAGCCAGAGGAGCAAGATCGGCGAGCTGGAGTTGGCCTATCTCCTAAGCCAGCACGAGCCGGAAAATTTCGCCTGCCAGTCGGTGCGGGTGATCTCCCCGGATGAGGCCCGGGCCGTCGAGCCGCGGCCCGGCCAGAAGCTGACCCTGATCAAACGCCGCCGCTTCCAGGCCGGCGGGCGGGAGGTGCCCATCTACGTCTCGATCAGGAAGAAGCCGCCCGAGGCCAAGGTCTTGAAGCTACTGCGCAAGGGCGAGGAGAACCCGGCGGTGGCGGTGGACGACGAGCTGGGCCTGATGGCGGTGCTCGACTCGGTGGCCGAGGTCAAGCTCTTCTTGACCCACCTGACCCAAAGCGCCATGCGGGCCGAGTCCTTCATGACCCTCGAGGAGATCTCCGACACCCTGACCGGCGGCCACCATCATGGCGGCATCGGCAGCTCAAGGCTCACCCCGATGTTCAAGTTCTTCGCCCGCATGGGCGGAATGCGGGTGGAGTTCATCATCCACAGCAACAAGACCTATCTGAACTACATCTACCAGCGGGACATCTCCCACGACGAGTACGAGATCAAGCGCATCTTCGACTCCGGGGTGGCGGAGATGCTCTTTCCCCAGGACATCTATTACCTGGACATGGCCGACATCAAGGAGCGCCAGCTCCGCCAGTGCCGCCGCCAGATCGAGGAGGGATGAACGATGAGCGCCCCTGATTTGACCATTACCGAGGCCATGTTCTACCATCCGCTCTCGGACGGGACGGTACGTTGCGAATTATGCCGGATGGGCTGCCGGATCGGGCCGGGCGAGCGGGGCCGCTGCGGGGTGCGGGAGAACCAAGGCGGCGTCCTGGTCAGCCTGGTCTATGGCCGGCTCTGCGCCGAGCACCTCGACCCGATCGAGAAAAAGCCCCTGTTCCATGTCCTGCCGGGAAGCCTGACCTACTCCCTCGCCGCCCCCGGCTGCAACTTCCGCTGCCGCCACTGCCAGAACTACGCCATCTCCCAGGTGCCGGCCAGGGCCGCGATCCAAGGCGCGGTCAGGCGGCCCGAGGAGGTGGTGGCGCGGGCCACGGCCCACCGCTGCCCCTCGCTCTCCTACACCTACACCGAGCCGACCGTGGCCTTCGAGTTCGCCCTGCACACCGCCCGGCTGGCTAGGCAGGCGGGGCTGAAAAACATCTTCGTCACCAACGGCTACATCAGCCCCGAGCCCCTGACCGCCATCGCCCCGGTGCTCGACGCGGCCAACATCGATCTCAAGGGCTTTAGCGAGCCTTTCTACCGGGAGGTGGTGGGGGCGAAACTGTCGGCGGTGCTCGACACCATCATCGATTACCGGCGGCACGGGATCTGGATCGAGCTTACCACCCTGATTATCCCCGGATTAAACGACAGCGAGGCGGAGCTGAAAGGCATAGCCAGCTTTATCGTCAACCATCTGGGGGCCGACACCCCCTGGCACGTGAGCCAATTCTACCCCACCTACCAGTTGACCGACCGGCCCCGCACCCCGGTTGCCACCCTGCGCCTGGCCCGCGACCTCGGCCTGGCGGCGGGGCTGCGCTACGTGTACGAGGGCAACGTCCCCGGCGCCGGGGGCGAGGACACCCGCTGCCCCGCCTGCGCCGCAACCGTCATTGCGCGGCGCGGCTTCACGGTGCTCGAAAACCGGCTGCGCCAGGGCCATTGCCCGGACTGCGGGGCCGAGATCGCCGGGGTCGGCCTGTGAGTCAAAACCCGCCCTTCCCCGACCGGGCCGCCGAGCTAAGCCTAGAGCGGGCCGAGGCCGCCCTTGCCCGCCCGCCCCGCCTAGGGGTCAGCGCCTGTCTGCTCGGCCACCCGACCCGCTACGACGGCGGCCACCGGCGGCACGAATTCATCGCCGGTTTCTTGGCCCGCCGCCTGGAACTGGTGCCGATATGTCCCGAGATGGAGGCCGGGTTGGGCGCCCCCCGCGAGACCATGCAGCTAACCGGCGACCCCGAGCGGCCCCGGCTGGTCACCACCGAGACCGGCCTCGACCGCACCGAGCTCATGGAACGCTGGGCCCGGCAGCGGGCGCGGGAGATCGAAGCGGAAGGGCTGGACGGCTTCATCCTCAAGGGCGGCTCACCGTCCTGTGGCCGGCAAGGGGTCAAGGTGCGTCTGGACTCCGGGGAGGTGGTCAGGGAGGGGATCGGGCTGTTCGCCAAGGCCCTGGGGCAACGGCTCCCCCACCTGCCGGTGATTGAGGAAACCGCCCTGGACGATCCGGGGGCCTGGGAAGAATTTATCCGCCGGACAGGTGCCGGAAGCGCCGGCAACTTGGGCCTCAAAAAACAAAAAGGGTCTATCCCTTAAACGAGATAAACCCTCATGTCTTTTATTTGGTGGGCCATCCCCGGATCGAACGGGGAACCTGCTGATTAAGAGTCAGATGCTCTGCCAGTTGAGCTAATGGCCCGAAAGGCCATTTTTATAGCACGGCGGATTATCAAGGTCAAGGGGGAAAAGGCGCCCACCGGGATTTTTTTGCAAGGAGGGGAACATGTTGCTGAAAAACCGTTTGCAACCGGTATTCGAGCGGCTACGCCGGCAAGGGCTCCCCTTGCGCCTCCGGCTCTGGGACGGAGCCGAGGTCAACCTCTCCCCCGCCCCCAAGGTGACGATCGCCATCCCCGCCGCCGCCTCGCTGCGCCACCTCGCCAACCCAAGCCTCGACAACCTGGGCCGCGCCTACGTGGAGGGGGCGATCGACGTGGAGGGCAGGCTCACGGACGTGATCGAGGTCGCCGCCGGGCTGGCCGCCGGGAACGCCAGACCCAGGAAGGGACTGGCGTTCTTCAGACGCCCGGCGCGGCACGACCGCCAGCTGGACGCGGAGGCCATCGCCTACCACTACGACCTGTCCAACGAATTTTACCGCCAGTGGCTCGACCGGGGCATGGTTTACTCCTGCGCCTATTTCCGCGACGAGGCCGACACCCTGGAACAGGCCCAGGAACAAAAGATCGACCACATCCTGCGCAAGCTAAACGTCCGACCCGGCAACCGGCTGCTCGACATCGGCTGCGGCTGGGGGGCGCTCATCATCCGGGCGGCGGAGAAGTTCGGGGCCCAGGCCCTAGGCATCACCCTGTCGCGCAACCAGTGCGAACTGGCCCGGGAACGGATTGCCGCCCTCGGGCTCAAGGGCCGTTGCGAGGTGCGGATCGAGGATTACCGGGACGTAACCGGCCACTTTGACTGCATCGCCAGCGTCGGGATGTTCGAGCACGTCGGCTTCAAGAACCTGCGCGCCTACTTTGGCCGTATCCGGGAACTGCTCACCGACGACGGCATCGCCTTGAACCACGGCATCACCGCCACCGACGCCGAGGGAGGGGGCGGCGACTTCATCCGGCGCTACGTCTTCCCCCACAGCGAACTGCCCCCGATCGGCCTCACCCTGCGGGAGATGCTGGCCGCCGGGCTGGAGCCGGTGGACGTGGAAAACCTGCGCCGCCACTACGCCCTGACCCTCGGCCACTGGGCCGAACGCTTCGAGGCGGCGGGGGAGCGGCTCAAGGAGTTGGTCGGCGAGAAACGCTGGCGCATCTGGCGGGTCTATCTGGCCGGCTGCGCCCACGGTTTCGCCCAGAACTGGGTCGCCGTCCACCAGGTGCTCGCGGTCAAGACCGGCGCCGCCCCCCTGCCGCTGACCCGCGACTACATCTATCACATTTAAGCCGGACATGACAAAAATACCAGCGCCTGGCCGCCCGGATCATTCGGACCACTTCGACGGCCTGAGCCGGCACTACTACCGTCTCTTCTCCCGGCTGACGCCAGAGGACGGGGAGCTGATCTGGATCAGCGGCGCCCTGGCGGTGCAGTCGGTGCTGGACGGCCACTCCTGCCTGTCCTTGAGCCATTATGCCGAACGCCCCCTCCTGGCCGCCGCCGGGGAAGGCCAGGACGAAAGCCCCGGCTACCGGCTACCCGGGGCCGGGGACTGGCAGGCGGCGCTCATGGCCAGCCGCCTGGTAGGCCCACCCGAGGGGGAGACGGCCCTGGTGCTCGACCAGGGACGGCTCTACCTACGCCGCTATTTCGACTACGAGGCCCGGCTGGCCGGAGAGATCCGGCGGCGGGCGGCCCTGGCTGGCCATCCCCCCGAACGGGTGACCGGCCCCCTGGCGGAACTATTCCCCGCCCCAGGCGATGAAACAGACTGGCAGATGGTGGCGGCGGCCATCGCGGCCATGAAGAGGCTATGCCTGATCTCCGGCGGACCCGGTACCGGCAAGACCCATACCGTCATCCGGATCATCAAGCTCCTGCGCCGGCTGGCCGGGGAAGAACGGCCCCGGATAGCCCTCGCCGCCCCCACCGGCAAGGCGGCCAGCCGCTTGCAGGAGGCCATGCGCCTGTCGGGCGCCGAAGAGGGCCTCACCGCCCAGACCATCCACCGCCTGCTGGGTGCCATCCGCCACTCCCCGTATTTCCGCCATCACCGGGAGCATCGGCTGCCGCTCGATGTCCTGATCGTCGACGAGGTATCGATGGTGGACCTGGCCCTGATGACCAAGCTGGTGGAGGCGATGCCGGACGAGGGCCGCCTGATCCTCCTGGGCGACCAGGATCAACTCTCCTCGGTGGAGGCGGGCCGGGTGCTGGCCGATCTCTGCGGGGAAGACCAGGGCTACTCCCCGGAATTCGCCGCCCAACTGGAAATCGCGACCGGCGCCTGGGTGCCGGGTTCAGGGCTCGGCACCCAGGCGCACCAGGACAATCGGCGGGAACGAAACCCCCTCGGCGACTGCCTGGCACGGTTACGGAAGTCATACCGCTTTGAGTCCGGCGGGGGCATCGGCCGCCTGGCGGCGGCGGTGCTGGCGGGCGACGCGGAACTGGCCACCAACTGCCTGGCGGCGGGGGGAGAGACCGGCATCAGCCCCCCGGCGGCGGTGGGCTGGGGCCGGCGGACGGACGAGGAGCGGCTGGCGGCCCGGCTCATCAAGGCCTACGCCCCCCTGCTGGCGGCCCAGAAGCCGGAGACGGCCCTGCAGGCCCTGGGAACATTTCAAGTCCTGTGCTCCCACCGTCAGGGGCCCTGCGGCACGCTTACCGTCAACCGCTGGCTTACCGAGACCCTGGCCCGGCGAGGACTGATCCGCCTGACCGGGGACTCGGAGTGGCACCCGGGCCGGCCGGTCATCGTCACCGGCAACCACTACGACCTGCGGCTCTTCAACGGCGACCTAGGCGTCGCCCTGGCCGACGACGCCGGGGAACTGAAGGTGTACTTCCCCAGTCCCGACGGGGGCTTGAGGGCCATCTCTCCGGGCCGGATGCCGGCTCACGAGACGGCCTTCGCCCTCACCGTCCACAAGAGCCAGGGCTCGGAGTTCGACGAGGTGCTCCTTCTGCTGCCCGAGCAACCCTCCCCGCTGGTGAGCCGGGAGCTGATCTACACCGCCATCACCCGGGCCCGGCGGCGTTTCGAACTGTGGGGCGGCGCGGAGACCGTCGTCTGCGGGGTGCGGGCCAGGAGCGAACGTCACACCGGCCTCTCCGCACGGCTGATGACGGGAAATACGTAGAAAAATCTATTATTATGACATCTTAATTGCTGTATATTGCTAGCAAAGGACGAACTAATTCTTGGCGCCGCCAACTTAACGGACTTAACAATCAGGACAGGAGGGAGAAATGTTGCCGGTGGAATGGGGATCAGTGGTCGCTTACGTCTCCTTGCTCGCCAAGGCGGAGGGCGGGTTCGGGGCCACCCGCCGATTGCCGGCCACGGCGGAGGATACCTTTCACGCCCTGGCCATCTTCCGGGTGCTCGACCAGTGGGCGCACCTGCCCGGCCCCCTCGCCGCCTGCCGGGAGAACCAGGGGCTCAAGGGATACCTGAGACAACGGCTGAACGGACGCCAGCTCGACGCCAAGACGGTGTTCCAACTGCACGCCACGGCCCGGCTGATGGCTCTCCCAGCCACCGCGACCACGGCCATCGAGGGGTTGGCCGCGGGGCATTTCCACCGCCACCCCTCCCTGCACACCGCCTACCACGCCGCCCTGGTGCTGGGGCACGCCTTGCTCCCGCAGCTGGAAGAGCGCCTGGGCGACGAATGGGCAGCGCGTCTCCTACCGGAACGCGCCACCAGTGAGGAACTGATGATGTGGCTGGCGCTCCAGCAGGCGGTGGGCGTCACCCCCCAGGCCGACCGGCGGGCGGAGCTGGGCCGCTGGTTTGGCGACTGCCAGGGCCCTGACGGCGGCTTCGGCTTCCTGCCGGGCACCACCTCGTTCATGGAGAACTGCCACTTCTGCCTGCGGGCCCTCGCCCTCCTGGAGGCCCGACCCCGCGATCCCCAAGGGGCGCTGGCCTTCATCACCAGCTGCCAGACCGTCAACGGCGGCTTCGGACGGCGGGCCAAGGCCGCGCCCTTCCTCGACGCCACCTATCACGCCGTCAGCGCCCTGATGCTGCTGGACAAACGGCGCTAACCCGCCCCGGCCTCCCCCCCAGGGAGGGCAAGACCAGAGGGGGCGCCCTTCCGGCAGACCCGCACGGATACTGGCCGGGCGGGTTTTTTATTGTCCGTCCCCGCCCCGGGTGGTATGGTGGTGGGCTGGACAATCCCGGCTAGCCCGCTTATAGCTGGCCTCCAGCCCTAAGCGGGGTAGCCTAGCCCGGCGCCACCTCCAGGCCAGAACAAATAACGCAGGTCTCCATGCCCGAAACCAAAAAAAACAACCGGGGCCGGACAACGGCGGCGGCGGTGCTGATCGTCGGCATCCTGGCCCTGGTGCTCGGCCTGGCCCGCTTCATCCACCACCGGATGGCCTACGCCTTGAGCGACGCGGTGTTCGTCAACACCGACAGTCTGGTCACCGTGAGCCTGGACCGGGTGAGCGGCCAACTCCTCGAACTGCGCAAGAAGGAGGGCGACCCGGTTAAGGCCGGCGAGGTGCTGGCGGTGCTCGACAGCGGCACCTACCGGCGGGACAGGGATCGGCTCGCCGCCGCCATCCAGGCCGCCGACGACGACTTGACGGCCAAGGAGTTGCAGCGCCAGCGCCTGGCAATCGAGCTCAACCTAAACGAAAAGCTGGCCGCCAGCCGGGCCCGGGAGGCCAAGGAGCAACGCGCCGCCCTGATCGCCAAGTCCGCCGGGCTCAAGGCCGAGATCGGCCAGTTGCGCCGCGACCGGCAGCGG
>JAJYJA010000232.1 GCA_021789795.1 Deltaproteobacteria bacterium
GCGGTGCCAGATTAAGTTGGCTACGCCTGCGGAAACGCCTGGTGCTGGGGGGGGTGGAGATTTAAGGTTTAAGGGGAGGATATTCGGGAAGCTACAGGGTGTTTCTCTGGGCAACAACTTGAGGCAAAAACCGGGGGCCGCCGGGAGAGCAGTTGTCTCTCCCGGCGGCCTGGGTGGCCTGGGGGTGGCCTATTTCAGAAGTCCGGTGAAGCTCGATAGCTGGCCGGCGTAAACCATGACGAAGCGCACCACCAGCCCGCCCACCAGTACCAGGACGGCGCTGGTGTTCATCAGGAATTTGCCCGTGGGGGTGATGCTCTTGCTGTGATCGGCGGTCACCTCCATGAACTTCATGGCGATGGCGAGCGGCAGGATGATGCCCAGGAAGACGACGCTCACGAAGTAGGGGAAATACTGGTGCGAGACGTTCATAAAGGGCATGATCGCCGCCTGGTTGGCGGCGTCCGAGGCGTAGTGGCCGTAGAAGAAGAGCAGCAGCACCATGATCTCGGTGAAGATCAGCCAGATATCGACCTTGGTCAGGAAGAGCTTGACCTCGGTCTGGCGGGCCATGATGATCAGCAGGGCGGTGCCGGTGGACATGCCCGAGACCAGGAAGACCACCGGCAGGATGGCTGAATTCCACAGGGGCCGGGCCAGGAAGGTGCTGAGCAGGATGCCGGTGTAGATCGACAGCAGGATCCCGCCCACGAAATTCACCCGGGCGATGCCCAGAAGATGGGCGCGCAGCTTTTCCGAAAGGCTCTTCAGTAGCCCCGGCGCCATCTTCTCGGCGATCGGCGGCGGGATGGCGGCCAGGGAGTAGAGGATCATGGGCGGGTAGATCAGCACCAGGATCCAGGCCCCCCAGCTCATGGGCGAGGTGGGCTGGAAGGTCAGGTAGAACCAGTACATGTGCTGCTTCAGCTCCAGATCCAGGAAGAGAAAGAACATCCCCAGGGAGAGCAGGAGGGGCGAGACGATGGGGATGGGCCAGCAGCAATGCCGCTCGTGGGGGATGGCCTTGCCGGCCCGGAGGTTGGTGATGGCGCTCATGCTCATCAGCCCGCCGGTCAGGCCGCCCAGGAAGAGGTAACTCGCTACCCGCCAGTCCCAGATGCGGAGGTGGGGGAAGGTGATGGCGTTGGCGCCGGTGATGGTCAGTTCCATGATCCTTTCCTCCTTAACTCAGTTTCTTGGGATAACGGTTGATGTAGTAAACGTTGGGCTCGGTGCCCGCCGCTTCCAGGAGCACCCGGTGGCTGTTGTCCTCGATCAGCCGCCGCACCTCGCTCTTGGGGTCGCTGATGTCGCCGAAGATCCGGGAACCGCCGATGCAGGTGGCCACGCAGGCCGGCTTGAGCCCCTCCTTGAGCCGCTGCTGGCAGAAGGTGCACTTGTCGGCGAAGCCGTGCTCCTCGTTGATGTAGCGGGCGTTGTAGGGACAGGCGGCGATGCAGGCCTTGCAGCCGACGCAGCGGCTGCGGTCGATCTGCACCGTGCCGTCTGCCTCCTTGTGGGAGGCGCCGGTGGGGCAGACGTTGACGCAGGGGGCGTGATCGCAGTGGTTGCACAGCTCGGGCCGCAGTTCGGAGCGCAGGAAGGGGAATTCGCCCTTCACCATCTCCAGCACCCGGGTGCGGAACTGCTCGGGTGGCACGTCGTTTTCGCGTTTGCAGGCCACCACGCAGGCCATGCAGCCGACGCAGCGGGACTGGTCAATGACCATCACATATTTTGGCATTTCAGGCCTCCTTGACAATTTTTACGAAGTTGACCCGCATCCCGGTGGTGCCGCAGATGGGATCAATCTTGTACTTGCTGATCAGATGCTGATCGTCGGCGCCCCGGTTGTAGGCCCGAGTCATGGCCGGCGAGTGCTGGCCAAAGCCGTGCACCATATAGACGCAGTCGGGCCTGATCCGTTCGGTGACCTTGACCCGCACCGGCTCGCTGTTGATGCCGTCCTGGTTTACCAGCCGCACCAGGGCCAGGTCCTTCAGCCCCAGGCGGGCCGCCTCCTTGGCGTTCAGCCAGACCTGGTTCTCCTTGAATAGCTCCCACAGCCACTGGTTGTTGACCGTCCGGGAGAAGGTGTGTACCTGGCTGCGGCCGTAGAGCAGGCGGTACTGGCCGGCGGGCGGCTGTTCGATGGCCTGGTACTTGGGGATGGGGGGGAAATCCTCGTCCTCCAGCTCGGAGCTGTACAGCTCGATCTTCTTGGACTTGGTCTTGAAGGTCGGCGGGTTGTCGGCGGTGAAGTAGGGGGCCGCCGTGCCGGGGAGGGAGAGGTAGCCCTTGTCCGCCAGCTCCTGGTAGTCGATATTCCACAGCTTGGCCTCCCGGCGCATCCGCTCTTCCCAGGTGCCCTTCACCGCGTAGTCGTCGAGCTTGAGCGCCCGGCATAGTTGGCTGCCGATCCACCAGGCCGGTTTTGACTGGTACATAGGCTCGACCACCGGCTGGCGGATGGCCACCCCCGCCTCCCGGGTCTCGATCCCGAACAGGCCGTCGTGGCGTTCTAGGTAGGAGCATTCGGGCAGGATGACGTCGGCCATCATCACCGTGTCGGTGGGCATGACGTCGATCGACACCAAGAGGTCGAGCTTGTCGATGGCCTTCCTGGTCTTATCCTGGTTGGGCATGGTCTTGAGCAGGTTGGTGCCGGTCACGATCCAGGCCTTGATCGGGTAGGGGTCGCCGCTGATGGTGGTTTCCCGCACCACGTTGGTCAGGCCCTCGCCGCCGGCGAAGGGATAGTCGCCGAAGACCACCGAGTCGCGCTTGGGCTCCGGATAGGCCGGGTGCTCGGTCAGCTTGGCCAGTTTGCCCTTGGGCGAGAGCCAGATGCCGCCGGGCCGGCCCCAGGTGCCGAGCAGGGCGTTTAGGATGGCCATGGCCCGGCCCCGCTGGGTGTCGTTGCCGTGCCAGGAGAAGTGCCGACCGGGATGCACCA
>JAJYJA010000233.1 GCA_021789795.1 Deltaproteobacteria bacterium
TGGCTAAGCAAAAGGGCCGATATGCAAGGCGCGGGGTGTGTTTGGCGAGTGAGGCCATACAGATGGTATGCCGAACGAGCCAAACCGCCACGCGCCGCAGTAGATCGGTCTTTTTGCGACGCCATCACTGATCGCGGGTTTCGGATAGCCCCCAGAGTCCTTTAATCCTGTAGTCCGGCCGCTGGCACCCGGCCGCCGAAGACCGGCAGCCGCTTGAGACACCAGATATAGGCCATGATCTCCAGGGAAACGATGCCCAGGGTGACGATGATCTCGCCCGCCGAGGGGAAGTAGTGCCAGCCGTTGCCGGGGTCAAAGCCGGTGACGTAGGTGTCGAAGCGGTACAGTCCGCCGCCCAGCAGCAGGCAGGTGGCGGCCAGGAAGAGGAGCCGGGGGCTTCTGCGGTTGGCGGGGTAGATGAGCAGCAGCAGTCCGGCCAGCAGGAGGGTGTTTTCGAGCAGGAACATGTCGCTCACCAGGCTGCCGTTGAAGGCCAGCGGCAGGTAGCCCCGCAGGTTCACGTCCTCGACGCGGATCACCATGAAGAGCAGGAGACACCAGACGATCACCGTGGCCAGCTTGGACAGCACCGGGGTCTCCAGGGGCTGGTCGTAGACCAGCGAGGAGAAGAGGGACTCGTAGATGACGATGGCGAAACCGATGACCAGGGCGGTGAGCAGGAAGAGCAGGGGCAGGAAGGCGGTGCGCCAGAGCGGCGAGAGCTTGTAGCCCGCCATCAGCATCATGGTGCCCAAGGATGACTGGTGCATGGTGGGCAGGAGGATGCCCAGGGCGATGAAGACGAAGAGCAGCCGGTTCAGCTTTTTCAGCAACCGCTCGGCCTTGAGCTTTTCCAGCACCGTGGGCGCGAACTCGATCCACAGCACCAGGACGTAGGCCCCGATGCACACCGCCACCTCGAACATCACCGAGTGCAGGTTGGAGTGCCAGGGCAGGATGATGTTGTAGGCGTGCCAGTAGCGGCCAATGTCGAGGATCACCGACACCCCGGCCAGGGAGTAGCCGAACAGGCTGGTAAGCAGGGCCGGACGCACCAGGGGGTGGTACTCCATCTTGTTGAAGGCGTAGGTCAAGAGCGCCATCACGTAGCCGCCGCAGGCAAAGGCGGTGCCCACCACCACGTCCAGGGCGATCCAGATCCCCCAGGGGTAGCCGTCGTTCATGTTGGTGACCGCGCCCAGGCCGAACAGGAAGCGCCGGGCCGCGACGTAGACCCCGGCCAGGAAGAGGGCGAGCAGGAAGACAAAGGGCCCGGTAAGCAGGCGTCCGCCCAGGGGTTGTTTATTTTCCATCGCCTTGCTCCTTGTGGTCGCCGCCGTGGTTGTTGTTTTCACCCTTGCGGATCATGTAGATCAAGGCCCCCAGCACCACCAGGGGGTAGGCCATGCCCTTGTAGATGGCGTACTGGATGCCGTCCGCCAGCCGCACGAAGGCCTCGTCCGGCAGGTCGGGCAGGCCGAGTTTGGTGAACGGCACCCCGGCCATCAGCAGCACCTGGGTGCCGCCGACCTCGTTTTCCCCGTAGATGTGTTCCAGATAATGGCCCACCTGGCGGGAGGTGGTCTGGGGCTCGGCCCGGCCGCCGATCTGCTTGAGCGGGAAGTCGGCGTAGGAGCCGGGTTCGAGCTTAAGCCGGCGCTTGGCCTCGGCCCGCAGATCCTCCACCGGCCCGAAGAGCGAGGCCCCGGTGGGGCAGGCGGCGCAGCAGGCCGCGATCTTGCCGTCTTTCAGGAGGTGCTGGCAGAGCTGGCACTTGACGATCTCGGGGGTGGTGGAGGCCCACTGGAACTTGGGGATGTCGAAGGGGCAGGCGATCTGGCAGTAGCGGCAGCCGATACAGGCGTCCTTGTCGTAGCTTACCACCCCGCTTTGGGCGTCCTTGCGCAGGGCCGACACCGGGCAGGCCGAGACACAGGAGGGGTCGATGCAGTGCATGCACTGGCGCTTGATGAAGGCGTAGCCGTCCTGCTCCCGGTCCTTCACCGCCGCCGTGCCGTTGGCGTAGCGCTTGATGATGTTCAGGGTGCTGGCCGACAGATCGAGCGGGTCATCCCAGCGTTTTTGGGGGTCCTGGCTCTCGATGGGCATCCGGTTGGCGGTCTTGCAGCCCACCATGCAGGCCTGGCAGCCGACGCAGAGGGTGGAGTCGTAGAGAATGCCCACCGCCTCGGGCGGCAGGGCCTTCTTCTCCCCCCTGGCCAGGGCCGACTCCGGGGAGGCGGCCAGCAACAGGCCGCTGCTTGCCGATAGTTTCAGAAAATCCCGGCGCTTGAGCTTCATGCCCTAATCCTCCTTGACGGGGTGATCGGGGTCGTCTGGCGTGTCTTTCAGTTTGCGCAGGGCCACGGCGCTGGCCCCGATGGCCAGGCCTAAGGCCCCGCCGGCCAGGCCGGCGGTAAGCGGGCTGACCGGCACCGGGCGTTCGGGGGTGATCGGCGCCTGCATCGCGAAGGGGGTGGGGGAAAGCACCTCGACCTGGGTGAACATGGGGATGGTGAAGCCCACCCCCTTTTCGGCGCAACCGAAACATGGGTGGCCGGTGCCCACTGGCCAGGTGCCGCCGCCTAGGTCGTTGAACTGGATCTCCGGGCAGTTGGCGTGGGTCACCGGGCCCTTGCAGCCCAGTTTGTAGAGGCAATAGCCCAGGCGGTGGCCCTCGTCGCCGAATTTTTCGGCAAAGCGGCCGGCGTCGAAGTGGGGCCGGCGCTCGCAGTTTTCGTGGATCAGCCGCCCGTAGGCGAAGGTGGGCCGGCCCAGGGAATCCAGCTTGGGCAGCTTGCCGAAGGTCAGGAAGTGCACCACGGTGGACAGGAAGTTGTAGGGGTTGGGCGGACAGCCGGGGATGGTGACCACCGTCTTGCCCTTCAGCACCTCCGGGGCGCTGGTGGCGCCGGTGGGGTTGGGATGGGCCGAGGGGATGCCACCCCAGGCGG
>JAJYJA010000234.1 GCA_021789795.1 Deltaproteobacteria bacterium
AACCGGATCACCGAGTGCGGCCTGGCCCGCACCTTCCAGAACATCCGGCTGTTTCCCGAGATGACGGTGATCGAAAACGTCATGATCGGCTGTCACTGCCGGCACCGGGCCGGCATCCTGGGGGGTGTCCTGCGTCCCGCCGCCGTGCGCCGGGAGGAGCGAATCATCGTCGAGGACAGCTACCGGATCCTGGCCGAGCTGGGACTGGCCGAGCTGGCCGACTTGGCGGCCAAGAATCTGCCTTACGGCTTGCAGCGGTACCTGGAGATCGGCCGGGCCCTGGCCACCGAGCCGGTCATCCTCCTCTTAGACGAGCCGGCGGCGGGGCTCAACCTCACCGAAACCTCCGCCCTCGACGCCTGTATCCTTAGGCTGCGCGAGCAGCGGGGGCTGGCCATCGTCTTGATCGAGCACGACATGCGGCTGGTGATGCGTCTTTCAGACCGGATCTACGTCATGGATCACGGCGAGTTGATCGCGAGCGGCGCCCCTGCCGAGATCAGGGCCAATCCGGCGGTGATCGCCGCCTATCTGGGAGAGGACGATGCTGCTTAGCCTGCGGGGGGTGGAGGCGGGATACGGCCCGGTGGCCGCCTTGCGGGGGGTGGATCTCACGGTCGGGCAGGGCGAGATCGTTACCCTGATCGGGGCCAACGGGGCGGGCAAGAGCACCCTGCTGCTCGCCATCTCCGGGCTGGTGGCGGCCCGGCGGGGGGAGATCGTCTTGGCGGGTCAGAGGATCGACGGCCTGCCCCCCCATCGGATCGTCGGGCTGGGCATCTCCCAGGTGCCGGAGGGCCGCCGCATCTTCCCCCAGCTCACGGTGCGGGAGAACCTGGAGCTGGGGGCCTTTCTGCGCCGCGACCGCCAGGGGGTGCGGGCCGATCTGGACTACGTGTTCTCGTTTTTCCCCATCCTGGCCGAACGGCGGAGACAGGACGGCGGCACCTTGAGCGGCGGCGAGCAGCAGATGCTGGCCATAGCCCGGGCCATCATGGCCAGGCCGCGTCTGCTCCTGCTCGACGAGCCCTCCCTGGGCCTGGCGCCGATCGTCATCCGCCAGATCTTTTCCGTGGTGCGCCAGATCAACCAGGAGCAGGGGGTCTCGGTGCTGCTGGTGGAGCAGAACGCCAACCTGGCGCTCAAGACCGCCAGCCGGGGCTACGTACTGGAAAACGGGGAGATGGTTTTGTCCGGCTCGGCTGGGGAGCTGTTGCACAACGACCAGGTGCGGCTGGCCTATCTGGGTGGGTAGGGGTAAGGTTTAATCTGGGGTTAATCTGGGGAGTAGACGGTGTGGTAGCGCAGGGGGTAGGCCTCCTGCTGGCCGGGGAGGGGCAGGATTAGCTGATCGTGGATGGTGAGCCACTGGTAGTCGGGGTGCAGCTCGCGGAGTTTGCCGTCGTCCGGGGTCTTGGAGTAAGGGGTGTTGCGATAGACCACCTGGAAGATGCCCACCCCGTGCGAGTCGCAGAGGGCCACCAGGTAACGCTCGCAGAGGGTGTCGAGCGACATCTGGTGTTCATGGGCCAACCGCTCCAGTTCCGGGAGCGGCACCTTGAAGAGGACGAACTTGCTCACCCCGCGCTCGCTGAGCCGGGTCAGGGTGCGGGCCTCGGCGCTGGAGACGTAGATCGTGGAGATGAAGTTCATCCGCTTCAGGAGCTGGGCCGCGACCACCGCCGCGGTGCGCCGCCCGCCCACCATGTGGTGGAAGCCGTAGTACTCGAAGAGTTTATGGTGGAGTTGTTCGGCGTAGGGCTCGCCGTTTTCGTACAGGTCTTTGGCGATGTAGCGGAGATGGGTGGCCATGTCCTCGGCGGCGTTGTCGATCGGCCAGTCAACCCGGACGTGGAAGTGGGTCAGCATGTAGCGGGCCTGGGCCCGGGTGGCGGGGTCCTGCTGGATGAGCAGGGCGTAATCGACCGGGGTCAGGTCCTTGACCATGGTGGCGAACGAGGGATTGTCGAAGTATTTCAGGTTGCTGGTGTAGCTCTTGTGCAGGGTGAGATAGGGGATCTTCTCGATCGCCTCCTTGGTCAGCCGGTTGGAGTCGAAGAAGCGGAGGTACTTCTTATGCTCGCTGGGGATGGTGCCCTCGCAGAAGATGACAAAGAAGTGATTGTGGTGGCTGAACTCCTGCTCCGCCACCCGGGCCCGGGGCTTCAGCTCCCGTTTCTGGACAAAGGGGTAGGGGAGGCCGGCCCGGACGAAGTTCCAGTAGGAGTCCACCAGGCTCAACTGCACCAGGTCGTTGTCCAACTGGTCGCGCAGCACCTCGTACAGGGAGCGACGCAGTCGCTGCTTGAGACTCAGGTGGTGACGGTAGGGCCAGCTCAGCATCGGCAAGCCGGGGAGGGGCAAAGGCCGGCGCGGCCCGCCATCAGTCCTCCTCCTCGTCCAGGAGGAAGTAGCGAAGGTGGTCGGGGCCGTGCTCCTTGAACTCCTTCAAGGTCTTCTTGGCCAGGTTCCCGGCCTCGTAGCGCTTCATCTTCTGAAGCTCGGGGAGTCTGAAGACCGGGGCGTCGTCCTGACGGGTGATGTCCTCCGTCTCGGCCTCGGGATTGAAGATGCCGGTGAGAAAGGTCTCCACCGCCTCCTTGCTGGCCCCGAAGATGATCCGCTTGACATGGGCCAGGTTGATCTCGGCAAGCGCCCCGTCGCCCCGGCAGAGGGCGGTGCCGTGCCCGTCGTAGTTGCAGGCCACGATTTCGACCTCCTGGTACTCGGCGAAATACTCGTCAAAGAGGATGTTTTGGCGGGAGAGGTCCTTGCGGAAGGAGAGCTGGTTTCTGGTAGTCTTCATGGGGGCCTGCCTGTGGTTAGGTTGCGGTAAACGGTTGGCCAAGGGTGGCGCGTCTGGCCGTTAATGATAGGGCATCATTAGGCGTCTTCCCCGCGCGGGGGGACTCGTCTTCAACGACCGTGAGTCCATTAGACAACGCCGGCCAA
>JAJYJA010000049.1 GCA_021789795.1 Deltaproteobacteria bacterium
GACCAAGTGAACATAGGAAAATCGCCAGACTTGGTCTTGTTGTGAGCTCTATGGCCACAGTGACCGGCTAAAATAGCTCCAGAGAGTGGCCATAGGGGCTCGGCGTTTCAAACCTCACGGATTCAGGTTCTTGTTCACGTTTATTGCCCCGAGCAATCAATATATCTCCCGGTTCAAGAAAGTCCTTTTTATTAATTTGTTCTGTGCCAATACCGAACTCAACTTTGGTGACATCGACCCCAAATCCAGATACTGCCGATGGCATAAGAACAGGTGTGCCAGACCATTCATGGTGCGTGACAAATGAAGGTCCACTTCGTGGGTTGAAGCTAATGATGTCAGCAACCTTCCCCTTTGCTTCTGCTGGTCGCATTGCAGCCTCTATGCCTGCTTCCACCAGAAATTTTGTCTGTTTCAAGCTTTCGATACGGGTTTTCTCCGCAGAATGGATCTGATTGCTAAGGCCAACAATCTGATTGACTATGCGCCGTTGCTCCGCAAGTGGTGGCAAGGGCACAATGAGAGGGAGAAAACGACTAGACTTAAGTTCAGTCTTAATACCTCCAGGCAACGCAGCAGATAGAATTTCTCGAAATGGCCTACTGCGTAAATACCACCAGAGATATGAAGTATCTGCTCGGTTTTTTATGACGCTATATGCACTGTAATGGATAGTAGCCGCTACCGGCATCGAATTATCAAGGCCATAGACAGCTATGGCCCCCTTTGCCGCATTAATGCCAGATAGCAGTATGTCGCCAGGGCATACCAAGATCATATCCGTCTTTGAATTGGTGTCTTGGCGCAACTCAATTCGCCCAACATCAAATCGAATTTTGGAAACGATTTTAATGTTGCCTTGAGCGATAGAATCTGGCGCAGGAGTTTCGCGACGCTCAACAAGGAGTTCCCGCAATGGTACTGTGTGCCAAACGCAATTCATTCGGAAATTCCCCCTTCCAGGAGCCGTCTCTGTTCGTCAAGGTAGGCGGTGAGCTTGTCCGGGTCCGGCAGTTCCATCTGGTACTTGGAGACAAAGAGGCGGTTGTCGAGTTGTCGAGGCCGGCCAGGGCGTACTCCACCAGGGCGTGGTTCTTGCCGGTGCAGAGGAGCAGGCCCACCGGGGGCTGATCGCCCTCGGTCATCTCATGGGCGCGGTAGTAGCTGACATAGGTGTTGAGCTGGCCTAAATGTTCATGCCTGAAGGCATCGACCTTCAATTCCACCAGCACATGGCACTTGAGCACCCGGTGGTAGAAGACGAGGTCCACGAAGAAGTGCTCGCCGCCAATCACGATCCTTTTTTGCCGGGCCTCGAAACAGAAGCCGTGGCCGAGTTCTCGGAGAAACTCCTCCAGCCGGGCGATAAGCGCCGCTTCCAGCTCGGACTCGGGCAGCACCTCCTGGGGCCGGAGGCCCAGAAACTCGAAGACAAAGGGGTCGCGGATGACGAGCGCCGGGGACTCCTGCTCGGCCGCTTCGTTGGCTAGGCGGGAAAGCGCTGCCTGATTGAGCGAGAGGCCGGAACGCTCATAGTAAAGGCTTGCGATCTGGCGTTTCAGCTCCCGCACGGACCAGCCGCCCTTGATGGACTCGACTTCATAGAAGGCCCTCTTCTGGTGGGAATCGAGGTCGAGCAATAGCTGGAAGTGAGTGAAGGAGAGGCGGTTAATGAGGAGCGTTGCCGACAGGCCGGATTCGGGAGTCGCTGCCTCCCGTTTTGCGGCAAGCTGCAAGGGGCCGGCCAATTCGGGATTCACCGCGTCCCGAATCTGGGGGTAGCTGAGATAAAACTGCCGGAATCGCCGCAGCTCGCGCTCATCGGCGCGTGGAACCCCTGCCGAGGAAAGCCTGCCGGCAAGGTTGGGAAGAAGTCGCTCGCCATAGGCGGCCCGGTCCTCGCCCTGCTGTTCGAACTCGACGATATGGGCGCCGATCAGCCAGTTGCGCAAAGTGAGCGCAACATTGACCGCCTTGGTGGCAGCGGTCCGCGTCCGTTCATGGAGGCTTGCAATCGCTTGCACGAGCGCATCAAAGTTCATGCCGCGCCCTCTTGCAGCAATCGCTGGATGGTGCCCATTATTTCTACGATGAGCGTCTCTTTTTTCAGGATAGCCGCCACCAACTGCTCGGGCGGCAGGTGGGTGATGTCCTCCTGGACGCTCGGGTTCTTGCGGTCAAGATTGCAGTTTGCGGCGAGGAGTTCGGCGGCCGGAACCTTCCAGGCCCGGCTGTTTTCCTCGCGCCTTTCCCACCAGTCGATGAGAGGCGCAAATTCCTCGAACTGCAAGGGCTGGGTCTTGGTGTAGTTCTTCCGGCCCTCGGGCAGCGGGTGCTCATAATACCAGACATCCCCGGAAGGCCCCCCCCGGTCGAAGAAGAGGACGTTGGTGGGAATGCCGGTATAGGGAGCGAAAACGCCGTTCGGGAGCCGGACAATGGTGTGGAGGTTGAACTCGGTCAAGAGTTCCTGTTTGATGCGGGCCGAGACGCCGTCGCCAAAGAGGGTGCCGTTCGGCACGACCACGGCGGCGCGGCCTGGCCGGGGTTGGCGGCGGAGTTTTCGCATGATGAGCTGGAGGAAAAGAAGGGTGGTCTCGGCGGTGCGCTTGTCGTCGGGGAAATTGCTCAGGATGCCGCGCTCCTCCTCCCCGCCGAAAGGCGGGTTGGTGATGACCACGTCCACCCGTTCCCGGTCGCCAATCTCTCGCAAAGGGAAGCGGAGCGCATTCAGAGGGTCGATGGTGGGTGCCTCGACGCCATGGAGAAGCAGGTTCATCTGACAGAGCAGATAGGGCAGAGGCTTGGCCTCGATGCCGAAAAGGGTCTCGCGCTGCAGGCGCTGATGGTCTGCGGCGGTCTTGCACTGCGTTTTCAGATGCTCGAAGGCTTGGGCAAGAAAGCCCCCGGTGCCGGCGGCGGGGTCAAGCACGGTCTCGCCCAGACGCGGATTCACGACGGAGACGATGAACTTCACCAGGGCGCGCGGGGTGTAAAACTCGCCGTTCTCCCCCGAGGCGTCCCGCATCTCCTTGAGCATGGACTCATAGAGATGGCCGAGAGTGTATATCTCCTCGGTAGAGGTGAAGTGAATAGCATTCACCTTGTTCAGTACATCACGCAGGAGATACCCGTTCAGCATGCGATTGACCGTGCCTTGAAAAACGGTGCGGATGACGTCGCGCCGGTCGCCGCCATTTACTCCGGAGAGCATGCGGAGGTAGGCGAAGAGGCCGGGGCCTTTGCTCCCGTCCGGCCGGGTGGTCTCGTCGTTCTGGATGAAGGCGATGAGGGCGTCGCCGGTCATGCCGTCAGGCTTTGCGCCCCAATCCCGCCAGCGGTAGGGCACCTCGATGGCAGGCCGGAAGCGTTTTCCTTCCAAAGCGGCCTCTGCCTCGCGGACCTGCTCCAAGTCGTCAAGAAACTTGAGGAACAGTATCCAGGTGAGCATGGGGAGCCGGTCAAGATCGGTGGTAAGCCCCTTGTCCTTGCGCATGATGTCCCGGCAGGACTTGATGAGACTGCCGAGGGCCTGGGCGGTGGAGGTGGGTGTGTCGGGTTTTTTTCTGGTTCGTGCCATAGAGTTCAAGCGGCCTCAGCGTAGAGAAAATCTTGCATGTTTTCAAGGGCGGCCCGCAGATGCTCGGGTCCGCCAAATCGGTTCACAATTTCGAGTACATTCCCGTAGGTGGAGATTGGCGGGACTTTCAGAATATCCGGAACCTTGAATTGGGCGGTGCCGTGCTCGATGTACTTGGCGAGAATCTGATCCAGAATCTCACGCGCCTCGGGCTTGAAGCGCTCCCAGAAGTCGGCCCGGCCCTTGCGTAACCGGTCGGCCCGCTCCCGCCTGGTGCGAATCGGGGCATTGTAAGCGACATGGCAGAGCAGATCGAACGGATCAGCATCGGGCTGGCCGACATTCTCGGCGAGTTGTTCCAGGGATACGCCAAATTTCTCCAAGGTTTCAATAACGACGGCGCGTTCCTGGGTGTTGGTCCAAAACGATCGAAGTTCGGCTGCAGAAGTCCAGAGACTCCGCACCTTCTCGGAGGCGTAATCCATGTACTTCACGACCCGGAGTTGCTTGCCGGAGGCGTCAAGTTCATAAACCACATGGGCGGCAATGGCTACGCTGCCGCCATCCACATAGTATTTGCGGATTGGTGGTTCCGGCGACTCGGGCGGCAGGGGATCAGGAGGGAGACCGGGCGGCGGCTCTGGTGGCTCTGGTGGCTCGGGCTGAGGAATGGGTTTTTCAATTGGCGTTTCGATGGGTGGCTCGATGGGATCACCATCGAAGTCAGGATCGGCAAAAAGCCTTGTAGCGCTTCCTGTATAGTCAAGAATCGAAAACCAGAGCTTGCCGTAATCGGCCCTGACTCTGGTTCCTCGCCCGATAATCTGCTTGAATTCGGTCATGGAATTGACGATGCGGGCAAGTGCTATGTTTTTACAGGTCTGGGCATCGACGCCGGTGGTGAGCAGCTTCGAGGTGGTGAGCACCACGGGGGTGCACTTCTCCAATTCCTGGAAACGGGAGAGATGCCCTCGGCCGACATCTCCTTCGTCAGCCACCACCCGCACCACATAGTCAGGGTGTTTCCTGGCGAATTCGGCGCATTCGTTGTTTATAGCCTGGCGCATCTCGTCGGCATGTTCCTGATCGACGCAGAATACAATGGTCTTGGCATAGGGGTCGGAACTCTTCAGAAAATCGGCGATGCTCTTGGCAATGGCCTGGGTGCGGGCGCGTAACGCCACCACCCGCTCGAAGTCTGGCGTTGCGTATTCGTCATCCGGGATCGGGCGGCCGTAGCGGTCGAGTTCATCCTTGGAAGGCCGCCAGCCGGTGGCGTCAATATCGGTGACGACCCGATGCACCCGGTAGGGAGCGAGGAAGCCGTCATCAATCCCTTGCCGGAGGCTATAGGTATAAACAGGGCTGCCAAAGTAGGCGTATGTATCCCGGTTTTCTTCCCGAAGCGGGGTCGCGGTCATCCCGAACTGGTAGGCGGGGGAAAAGTATTCCAGAATCTCCCGCCAGTTGCTTTCCTCCCGCGCGCTGCCTCGGTGGCACTCGTCCACGACTATGAGGTCGAAAAACTCAGGGCCATATTCACGATATAGGCCCGGCCGCCGCTCGTCCCTGGCGATGGCCTGGTAAGTGGCAAAATACATCTCCCGGCTTTTGATCGCCTCGCCCTGAATCTTCCAACGCGCATCACCGAAGGGCGCAAACTGCTTATCTTTGGGATCGTCCACGAGGATGGAACGGTCGGAAAGGAAAAGGATGCGGGGCTTACGTGGCTCACTCAAGCGGTTCCAACGGGTGCTCCAGAGTTTCCAGCAAATGTGAAAGGCGACATCGGTTTTGCCAGTGCCGGTTGCCATGTTGACCAGCACACGCCGACGGCCGGAGAGAATGGCGAGGATCACCCGGTTGATGGCAATCTCTTGGTAGTAGCGTGGAGACTTTCCGGGAATGGGAAGGCTGGGCGTGATGTACCGCTGGGCTTGCTCCTCGGTTTTCAAGCCAAGATTAGCTTGAAGGCGTTTCCAGAGGTCCGACGGTGTAGGGAAGGCGTCAAGGACTGTTTCCCGACCGGTCAGGAAGTCGAACTCGACGATACCATGGCCGTTGGTGGAATAAGCGAACTTCAGGTCAAGAATCTGGGCGTACTCCTTGGCCTGCTGGAGACCATCGCCAGTTTTTTTATGCGAAGCCTTTGCCTCCACCACGGCAAGCATGAGATTCGGCCGGTAGCGCAAGATGTAATCGGCACGCTTTTGTGGCCCACGACTGACCATAGTGCCGGCAACGATGATGCGGCCGTCAGTAAAGGTGCGCTGTTCGCTGATCTGGTCGTCATCCCAGCCGGCGGCATAAAGTTTCGGCAGGACATATTTGCGGCAGGTGTCGGCTTCAGTTGGCATTCGGCATCAGAATCTCATTGCAATAGGCTATCGGTTTTAGCAGAAAGACGTTACGATCAATTTTTACAAGCTAGTAAGGATATAAAGTAAAAATCGTATCTGCAAGAATTGGTTTATTTTTTTGCACTAAGCCAAAGATCAGTGGCAGCCGCTTCGTCTCGGCCTAAGGTCATGGCGTGTAAGCCCGTATCGCAGGAGAAATTGCTATCGCCCCTCGAAGCCAGTCAGCCCTCTTCGATTTTCCACCGGTGAGCTAGATATCGGCTGTGCGTAGGCGGCCCAACCGTCACCATCAACAAACAGGCCGGGAGTTGTCGATCTCCACCCGCTCCACCTCCAGCGAGGCGGTGTCCAGGATGGCGAAACAGGGGGGGGTGGCCTCAGCGCCCAGCAACTCGCCGGGGTTGATCAGCAGGCAATCGCCCAGCCGCTCGACCCCGTAACGGTGGTTATGGCCGCAGCACACCACCTGGAAACGGCCCTGGGCCGCCAGCCCCCTGGCCATCTCCGGGTAGTGGGTGAAGGCAATCTTAAGCCCCCCGGCCTCTATGGCCCCCAGAATACCGTGATGGGTCAGGGTGGGCAGCGAGGTGCCGCAACGCCGGGAGATCAGGTGCTGGTCGCCCATGTTGTTGCCGTAAATCAGGTGCGCCGCCCCGCCGAACTCGGCCAGCACCGGGAGCATGAAGGGCGAGATCAGGTCTCCGCAGTGGATCACCACTCCCACCCCGTAGGCGTTGCAGTAGGTCACCGCCGCCCGCAGGTTGGGGATATTGTCGTGGGTGTCGGAGAGGATGGCGATTCTCACTTGTCGATAATCTCCGTGCCCTGGGGAGGGGTGAAGTGGAAGGCCGAATTCGACACCCCTTGATTGATGAGCAGATGCGAGAACACCAGGTCGGTGACGGTGCCGAACTTGTCGGTGACCTTCAGCCGCTGCATCAGGAAATGCTGGCGATCCACCCACAGGTTGATGAAGTCGATCTGGGGATGGCTCTGCTTGGGAACCAGCTTCAACTCGTAGCTGGCGGCGGGATGCAGCAAGTCCTCCACCTCGGGGCCGGTGACCGTGAAGTCGCGCAGAATATCGCCGGTGCCGGCGAAGAAGGCGTAGGTGACATCCGAATCCAGATACCCCTTGGCCGGGGAGACCATCATCTGCTTCTCCTTGGCGAAATACATGGAGATGGTCTTGCCGTCGCAGACAAAGACCTGGGTCTCGGGGGTCTGGTAGTCCCAGCGCATCAGGCCGGGCTTGGCCAGGAGGACGCTGCCGGAACCACGGCGGTCGCGGCCGTTGGCTTGGTTGCTGGTGGTCTGCTCGAAATCGGCCTTTAGGGTCTTGGTGGCGGCGTAGGCGGCCTGCACCTTCTTGGCCACCTCCACCGGCGAGAGCCCGGCGGCTAGGGCGGCCGGCGCCATCACCCCCGGCCAGAGCAGGTAACAGGGGAGGAGGAAAGCGACGAGGATGGTTTTCATGGCGGGTTTCTCTTTTGATGTTGATGAGGTTTAGGGGCCGGGATTCAAGCCGGGATCAGCTCGATCCGGCGCCCGAAGATCTTGTCGGCGATGGCCTGGGCCGCCTCGGTGACGTCGGAGACGTAGAAACGGCTGACCCCGCCCCGAGCCAGACTCGCGTCCAGCTCCGGGTGGCTCTTCAGGTACCAGGCCAGGTGGCTTGAGACCTCCACCGAGGAGTCGATGATCGTCACCCGCCGGCCGATCCGGGGGACAATCAACCCCTTAAGCAGAGGGTAGTGGGTGCAGGCCAGGACCAGGGACTCCACCTGCCGGGCCCGCAAGGGATGCAGGTAGCGCCTGAGGATCATCTTGGTCTCCCGCTTGTCGAGCCAGCCTTCCTCCACCAGGGGCACCAGCAACGGACACTCCTGGGACAGCACCTGGCAGTCCGGGGCGGCGGCGGCGATCTTTTGGGCGTAAACCCCGCTTCTGACCGTGGCCCGGGTACCGATAATCCCCACCCGCAAGCGGCCGCCGGACTGACGGACCAGGGAGGCGACCCTGGCCACCGCCGGGTTGATGACATCGAAGATGGGCGGCTGATACCTAGCGAGCATCTCCTCCCCGCTCACCGAGGCGGCGGAGTTGCAGGCGATGATAATCAGCCTGGCGCCCTTGGCAAGCAAAAAGTCGATGTTCTGGCAGGCGTAACGCCGGATGGTCTCCGGGCTCTTCGAGCCGTAAGGGGCGCGGGCCAGATCGCCGAAATAGACCAGGTCGTAGCCAGGCAAGGCCTGTTCCACGGCGTGGGCGACCGTCATGCCGCCGACCCCGGAATCGAAGATACCAATCATAGCAATGGGAGTTTATGGGGATTAAAAAGGGTAGCCAGGGCGGCACTGCTTGCGCCCGGCTTCAATCCGGGGAGTAGCTGTCGCGCCGGTCGATGAGGTACTGATTGCCCTCCAGGGCCTTGGCCTGGTGCTTGACCTGGGAGGCCACCGCCGCCACCTGGCCGTAGTGCTGAAACTTGCCGTGCCCGGTGGGGATCACGGCGATGGACAGACTCAGGAGCCCGAAGCGGGTCTCCCGGCCCTGGCGGTCTTTTTCCACAAATCCGCCCTGGAGCACGTCCTCCGGCTCGATGAACATGTTGCGCACCGTCTCGAAATGGGCGAGAATCCGCTCGCAGACCTCCACCGCCCGCTCCTCCGGGACGATAAAGACAAAGTCGTCGCCGCCCACATGGCCGATAAAGCTGTGCTCGCGGGCATACTGGTCGATGACGTTGACGATCACCCGGGCCACCATCAGGATCACCTCGTCGCCCCGGGAGAACCCGTAGTGGTCGTTGTAGGGCTTGAAGTTGTCGATATCGACGTAGCCGACCGCCATCGGCGCCGGGCTGACCACCGCCCGCTGGATGGCGGTGATGATCGAGGTGTTGCCAGGCAGCTTGCTCAACGGGTTGTTGTCGAAGACCCGGCTCTTGCGGGCCTCGGCCAGTTGCAGCCGGGCCAGGAGCTCCTCCGGGGCCACCGGACGTTCGATCACGTCGTCCACCGGCAGGGAGCGCCAATCAAGCCCGCCCCACAGTTCCTCCCTGGAGAGCACCAGCAGGATGGAGATATTGGTCTTTTGCAGGCAGGCGTTGGCCACCCGGATCAGGTCCATATCCCCGCCCTCGGCGAACCCCTTCTCCACCACCAGCAGGTCGGGCGGGTCCTCCAAAAACAGCCCCACCGCCGCCTTGACCTCGCCACAGATCAACACCTGATAGCCCTTGGCCTCCAGGGGGATACGGGCCTCTGGCCGCTCCAGGACGTGCGGGCCGGCCACCAGGATGCGGGCCACGCCTCAGTTACCTTCCGGGGCTTGATCCTCGGCCTTGATCTCCAGGCTGAAGCCCTTCACGTCCCAGAGTTTCTCCTCCACCTGCTCGACGATGGCGTCGATGTCGGCAGGGGCCAGGCCCAGCAGTTCCCAGGCCCGCTTGCTCAGCATCGGCACCTTGCGGTCGGTGGCGTGGCCGTACCCGAAGCCCCGGATAACGATGTCGCTGAAGTGGACGATGGCGCTGCTCAACTGCTCGTCATGGGCCTTGCGCGGGTCGTGATGGCAGGCGACCGGCTCGATCAGCTTCTTGGGCAGATTCCAGCCCTTGGCCAACCAGCCCCCCGCCTCGGCGTGATCCAGGCCCAGCACCTCCAGCTCGGCCTGGCGCATGGACATCCGGCGCTCACGCATCAGACGGTTGATCATCTCGTACTCCTCCGGCAGCTCCATCTTGATCGCCACCTTGCCGATGTCGTGGATCAGCCCGGCGGTGCTGACCTCCTCCGGATCCTTGACCCCCAGACGGCTGGCGATGACGCTGCTGACCACGGCACAGCCCAGGGAGTGCTGCCAGAGTTCCACGTCCTGATCCTCCATCACCTCGAAGATCGAGGCGCTGATAATCAGGCTTTTCACCACGTTAAATCCCAGCAAAATAATGGCGCTGCTGATCGAGCTGATCCGCTGGGGAAAGCCGTAGAAGGCGGAGTTGACCAGCTTGAGCAGCTTGGCGGAGAGGATATAGTCCTGGCCGATCACCCGGCCCATGTGCTCGGTGGTGGTGTCCGGGTCGTCGGCCATCCTGGCGAGCTTGGAGACGATGCCCGGCAGGGTGGGCAGGTTCTTGGTCTGGCGCAGGGCGGCCCGGAAATCCTGGCGTTTTGCCTCTTCCATCACTGTCCTCGCGAGTCGACCAGCCGTTTCATCAGACGCTTCTTAAGATAGACCAGCGGCGCCACGTTGTTCACCTCGGAGAACCGCTCCTCGATCTCCCGCAACTCCTCGGCCAGGGACTTCTCGCCCGGCACGCTCAGCGGATGGCCCTCGACCGTGACATGGGTAAGGTCGAGTTTCAAGAAGCGCTCAAGTAACGAGGGGGTGAGCACGGTTCCCTTGCCGCACAGCACCCGGCCCTCGGGGGTCATCACGTCCTTGGCCAGGGTCATCCCCTCCTGGGCCTGAAGCGTCAATATCTCTTGCACCCCTCACTCCCCCTTTGCTTTAAGCACCGGCTTGCCGGCCCCCGAGACATCCGCGCCAGCGAAGTCTCATTTAACCAAAGCGTGGCGATTTTTTCAAGACGGTAATCACTAACCAGCCGGCGTCCGCCAAGTTCCGGCCAGCGGCCCGAGCTACTTGCCGGGTGGCTCCTCGGGGGACAGGATATGCAGGGGCAGGGTCAGGGTGTCGCGGAGGAGTTCAAGGGCCGCGTCGCCTACCGCCCCTGGGGCCAGGGCGGTAACCTCGGGGTTCTTGATGTTCCCGGTCACCGCCACCGGGAAGGAGAGCACCGACGCCTTGCGCCCCCCGATGGCCTTGCCGAGCAGGGGGATGTTGGTAACCAGCGAGTCCACCATCTTGAAGGGGGCGATGAAGAAGGTGAGATCGGAGTTCAGGTCGGCAAGCTCGATGGTGCCCCGGCCGCTGACGTTGACCCCCTTGCCCTTGATCACCGCCCGGTCCAGGGTGAGCCGGTTGTCGTTGATGCGGGCGGCAAGGTCTAGGTGATTGTAGGGCAAACCGTTTTCGTCCAGGCCGGGCGGGCCGCCCCAGGAGGTGAAGAGGTCGGTGAAATTGACGGCGGTGAAGATCTTGGAGAGCAGGGCCATCCGTCTGATCACCCCCTCGGACGACGACAGGCTGACCTCGCCCCGTTGCCAATGCTTGGGCCGGCCGCTGATCTCGCCATGCAGCGAAAACGGCCCGACGATCAGGCTCTGCTTGAACCCCAGGCAGGGCAAGGCCTTCTCGAAAAACAGCGGCTGATCGCCAGTGGTGAAGGTGAAATTTCTCTCATCCCGTGCCCGATCGACATGCCAGCCCCCCCGCAGGTCGATGCCGCAGACGTCCGCCCGCTGCAACTGCACGTCGATCCCCTTCCCCGCCATGACCACTCCGCCCCGCATCCCGGACAGGGTGATGACCGACCCCGTGGTTTTCTCGTCCGGGGGCCCGGCCCCACCCTTTTCGGCGTAATCCATCCGCTCGACCTCAAAGTCGATCCTTCCCCTGGCCGTATCCAGGGGTGAATGGCCCTGACCCGTCCGCTGCCGGTAGTCGTCGAGCAGCCTCCGCACCGCCTCCCAGTCCAGGCGGGAGAGATGCAGCCGCAGATCCAGGTGGCGCAGACCCGACTCGTCGGCGACCTTGCCGCTCAGGGAGGCCGGGGCGCCGTCCAGGGCAAAGTCGGCCCGCTCAATCACCAACGCCTGGCCGGCGCCCCGCAGGCTGAGATCCTTCAGCGCCAAGCCCGGCAGCGGACTGGCCTCGCCCAGAGTCAAGTCGCTAAGCTCAAGCTGGCCGGCGTTGACCACCGCCCCGCCCCGCACCTCCCGGCTCGCCTCGCCGCGCACCCGGCCCCCGGTCACCAGGCGCTGGGCGAACAGGGCGTTTACCGTCGCGGCATCCAAGGCGCCCTTCCAGGAGAGGAAGCTATGCCCCTCGGGGCCGGGCCAGGCGCGGTAAGTCAAGGCACCCTCCTGGCCCTGGCCCCGGAAGGTGAGCTGGTACTCGACCCGCCCCGGCTCGCGGCTTAACTTGACCGCCAGCGAGGCATCGCTCGCCTCGGGCAGGGCCAAAAGCTCGCCCCGGACGGTGGTCGGCCCCGCCTCCGGGCCGGGCGTGGCGAGGATAAAGTTGGCGAGCCGACAGGGCAGCCTGGGGAAAAAGACCTCGGGGAGCAATTGTTTTTCCTTCAGCCACTCGCCCAGCCCCTCCCCAATCTCGCCGTCCACCTTCAACTCTCCCCGCCAGTCGTCAAGCAGCCGGTGCCGGTAATGGCCGGCAAGGTCAAGCTCCTGATCGAACAGGTAAAAGGCCCCCTTGAAGTCCGCCTGGCCCTGGCTCAGCTTGATCCTGACCTCCGGGCTATGCAGCTCCGGCAAGCCAGGGCCGACGACCTCCAGATCGCGACCGACGATCCCCGCCTGATAACGCCACTCGTCCGGGCTCGACACCGGCCCCGAGAGGTGGAGATCACGCAACCGCGCCTGGCCCGACAACCCGGAGAGCCGCCCCTGGGCGAGACTGGCCAGGGCCAGGTCGCGGTTATCGGCGTGCAGAACGCCCTGGGCAAAGAGGGGGGCCAGGTCGAGGTCGGCGTCCAGGCGGTCGATGGTAACCCGGGCCGGGCCCTGGCCCCAGGTCACCTGGCCTTGGCCGTCGCCCACCTTCTGGTCGCCCAGCGAACCTCGCAGCCCCTCCCAGGCCACCCGGCCAGGGCCGATCGTAAGCCGTCCGGCGCGCAGGGTGAAGGGCCAGGGCAGCCGGTCGTAGTCCCCCTGGCCCTGGGCCGCTTCCACCTCGACCTCGGTTTGCAGATCCCGCAAGTCATCGCCGATCCGCAGATGCCCCTGGGCCCGGCCCTTGACCTTCACAAAGTGGTACAACTCATCCTGAAAGCGGGGGGAGGGAACCACCTGGACGAGCACGTCCCGCAGATCGCCCAGGTCGGCGTCCAGGTTCATGTCCAGAAGAAAGCCGTGCCGGTCGTCGGCCAGGTCGAGGAGCAGCTCGCCGTCCTGGCCGTGGCTCTGATCTATGTCGGCGCTTAGGCCCTTGCCGGTCAGACGCCCGTCGAGGATGGAGATGGGGCCGCTCGCCCGGTCGAGACTCAGTCCGACCTCGGGGATGAACACCGGCACCCGCCGGGCGTCGGCCCAGATCTTCATCCGTTCCAGGTGCGCGAAGTCACTCGCCTGGCCCTTAAATACGTATCTGGCGGTCGCCGCCTCGCCCCCCCGCACGATGGCGCACACCTCCCGGGCCACCGGCTGGTCGCCGAACAGGGCCAGCACCTCCTCGCGCACCCGGCCCAGATCGATATCCTCCCCCGCCAGATCGAGGCTCCAGACCGGGGCCGCGCCCGGCTTGTCCCCCGCCTCCCTGACCACCCGGCCATGCAGGCGCAAGGCCGGATCGGCAAGCCTAAGGCCGCCGATCTCAAACGCCAGCGCCGCCGAAGAACGGCTGACGCTTAAACCGTCGATCCCGGAGAGCCGCATCCTCCGGCCCCGCACCCAAAGTTCGCCGGGGCCGCTGTCGAGCCGGACGCGGTAACGCCCCCAGCCCTGGCCCTCGATACGGACGGTGAAATCCACCCCCCGCAGCACGGGCAGCAGGGAATCCGGCCCCGGCGGCAGCAGGCGTCCGCTGTCCAACCCCTGGCCAGCGACCTCGGCCTGATAGTCGCCCCGCCGCAGATCAACCCTGGCCGTCAGGCCAAGCCGGGTGGCAAAAGGGCTGGCCGCCGCCTGGCCCGCAAAGCTAAGCAGCGAGCGGCGGTAGCTTAAACGGCCATTAAGGCCGGTGAACACGAAGCCGCCCGCCTGGCCAGCCGGGCCCGGCAAGGACAGACGGCCGCCGGTCAGTTCCACCCGCGCCCAGACCGGCAGCGAGGTCAAGGGCCAGGCGCCCAGGCGGCGGTAGCTATTTATGGTTAGCTCAGGATCGGTCAGCCGGGCACGGAACACCGACAACCTGCCGGAGAAGAGAAAGCCGGGGTCGATGATCGCCTCGGCCTGAGGCACGGTCAAGACCAGGGCCCCGGTCTCAACCCGCAACCCGGAGACCGTCAGGGCCGGGAGCGGCAGCCAGCGCCAACCGGCGGCAGCCATCGACACCTGGGCGGGCAACAGACGCCCGGCATAGGCCAGAAGACGTTCCCGCCAGGGGCGGTGTTCGACCAGCCGGGGCACGGCCAGCAACACGACGGCCAGCAGGGCCACGAAGAATCCTGGCACTAACACCCTCTTTTTAATCACCGACTGACACCGCTCCCCAGCATAAACACCTGTCGCCCTAGACCTGACATTTACCCACAACTTGCTCTGAACAACACGAGGCAGCCAGCCCGAGGCTCGCCATTAGTGCCACGGAGGGTCATGGCCAGTCACAAAAAAAGCTACCCACGCCATTCTTATCCAACCCAAGGCCACCAAACCGCGCCAAATGGTGGTGGCTCTGAGGGGCCATCATTTTTTCGGCCCATGTAGCCGCCAATTTGGGCGACCAGATACATTATACTTTTCTTCTACAGTTGCGAGGGCCGAACACCCCGCAAGCCCAATAAAATCAAGGGCGATTTGCGAAATTTCTCAAAACGGTAGTGCCACAGAAATTTCTGATATTCCTTGACTGGCAGTGTCTGA